>JAZRGI010000181.1:0-2472 GCA_045644105.1 Eubacteriales bacterium
TGTACCTTACCCCGTGCATTCCCATCAAATGCGATTGTCATGCTTTTGGATGTCCCCACAAAAGAATACTCGTTAAAAAACGGCAAGACCACCTATTACGTGTGCCGAGGTCACAGCTGTCTGCCACCAACCAACGACTTGAATGAATTGTTTGAAAATGCGCACACTTAATCACGGAAAGGAGTGATGGATATGGCAGAAAATAAGGATATGAAGAAAGATCAAGATCCCAAAGAGAAAAAGCCTCTTACCAAGCCCGGAGATATCAAGGGTAAGATAGAGGTTCCCGACACTCGTGAACGCAGAGACGGTCCCGGGGGAAACTGAAGCGGATAATAATACTATTTAAAAAGCAGAAAAATAGCCTCCGACATGGATTTTTTCCTGTCGGAGGCTAACTTTATCTTGCCCACTTATTGAGCATTTCCATATACTTCGGGTTTTCTCGCAGTTTCGCAAATTGAGGGTGCGGTGCGTTCAAAAGACGATTTAACATCCAAGCAAGCATACCTGTTTTTGTGGTAAAATGTCTGTGTTGAATATTTATCACCGGAGGCTGTGTACCGTAGTACCGTAATGCCGGATTAGGTGTCCAAGTGAGCTTGGGTTATTGCATTTGCAAGACTCTAGCTCTATTTTTATTTTCGGAGGTAATTATGAAAAACACAAAGGTTACTCTTGTTCCCCTTACAGCAGATGACCGTGAGCAATTCATTCTTGACAATCAATGGGCGTTTAAGTACGGCGCCATAGAGGAATTTGGTGAACGCGATGACCACATTGACGGTGATGGCGAGATTATCTCTCGCAAAACCATCGAGTGTTGTATCGATGCTCCCGACAGTGAAACCTATCGCATTGTGGCAGACGGGAAAAAGGTTGGTGGTGTCATTCTGAAAATCAACAAGGAAACGCATCACAACGAGCTTGAGATCCTGTTTGTTTTGCCTGAAGAGCACACCAAGGGCATTGGCTACGGTGCGTGGCAAGAGATCGAGGCTCTGCACCCCGAAACCCTGGTTTGGAAGACTTGTACTCCCTATTTTGAAAAGCGCAATATTCACTTCTACGTGAACAAATGCGGATTTCAGATCGATCAGTTTTGGTGCGAATATTTTCAACCCGACCACGAAATGCCCGATGATGAAGATCACGATCCCAATGAAGGACCTGACGAGATGTTTCACTTCATCAAGATTATGAAACCCTAATGCTATTTCTCTTACGATGATTCGTACCGATAAAAAACAACCCGCACGTCCTAAGCGATTTTGCTTGGAGTGCAGGTTGTTTTTTTGTGTGTTTCAATCAATTCGTGATTCTGCTCGTTAGAACAAAATGACGAGGAATTGAGATACCAGAACTACCGCAATCAATGCGATGGGGTAGGTTGCCGCATAAGCCGCTGCAACATCGTCGGTCTTTGCAACGCCGATCAAGGTTCCGAGCGCAGGCGTACTCGTCATTGCTCCCGTCAGAGAGCCGAGGTTATTGAGCAGACTGAGTCTGAGTACGTACTTGGCAAAGAGGAAGCCCGCAATCATCGGAACGACCGTCATAACGACGCCGTAGATGAAATAGCTGAACTTAAATAGCTCAACGAACTCCGAACCACCGGCAATTCCCGCGCCCACCAAGAAGAGGATCAATCCCAACTCCTTGAAGATCTTCAGTGTGGAAGACTTGGGCGTTACGTTGACGGGGCCGATGTGTGCGAAGTGTCCAAACACCAGAGAGGTCAATAAGCAACCGCCCGTGGTGGTCAGAGAGAAGCAGGTTCCCGAAAGTCCCTGTGCGGTAAGCGGGATCTTGATCATTCCTATAAAGGTACCGACAATCGCCGCAAGCGCAAATGCCGCAAAGCCGTGTCCGTCAATGTCAAAAATCTTGAACTTCTTTTGCGATTCTGCCGGCTTTTCGGTATTTTCGGAAGCACCGGTCAGTTTTGCTCTCTCCTCATCCATATTTGCGCGAGAAATCTTGGGGATGATCTGTACGAACAGAACGACACCGGTAACGCCGAAGATATAAGCAATTCCGTGTCCGACCGAAACCGCACTCTCATAATTGGCGGCAACAGTTGCCTTTGCAGCCGAGAAAGCGGGAGTAGAGGTCAGGGAACCCGACAGGAGGCCGACGATCATTGCGGTAAACTCCTCGTGGTTTGCTTCACCCATAATGACTCTGCCGAAGTAGATGCAGCCGATTGCCGCACATCCGCCGGCAAGGATGACTACGAGAGCGAGAACAACGTAGGATTTGAAGTTTTTCTTGAAGTTGCCGAAAAATTTCGGTCCCGCGATAAAGCCTACCGAGGTAACAAATAGAATCAAGCCAAGATTTTCGACGATCTTGAGTGCTTTTTCCGTATATCCGGGAAGTTGTGCCGCTAGTTGCTTGAAGAAGAGGCAACCGAACAGGAGCGCAACGATGAATACGCCCGCATCGCCCAGGGAGATGCCCTAAGTCGGA
>JAZRGI010000182.1:0-2612 GCA_045644105.1 Eubacteriales bacterium
AGTCATCCTTGCATAGTGTAATACGCTAATGCATACCACGAGTCGATACTGCGACGAAACTCCACTTATCGGCGTTTCTTTTTGTGGTGAGCTTGCGAGCCTTTTTTACTTTGCGCCTCCTGCTTGCAAAGAAAAAGCGGCTATAGAGGCTTGCAAGTTGATACGGCTACGCGTCATCTTGAGCGGCGGCTCGCGATATGTGTTAGCGCATCGCACTATGCAACACTAATCTTCGGAGGCTTGCATCCGATTCATAAGAACATTCCGTTTTCTTGAAAGGAGCCATGAAATGTCGCTCAATTTAAATCAGGTCAACCTTCGCATCAGTGCGGGACAACCGCGTCAGTTCCCCACCGATGCTATGGTACAGATCGCCTTTTCCGGTCGATCCAACGTCGGCAAAAGCTCACTGATTAACTCGTTGCTCGGCCGCAAGTCGTTGGCTCGCGTCAGTTCGGCACCGGGTAAGACTATCACCATCAACTTCTACGACGTCGACAAAAAGCTCTTTTTGGTCGACCTTCCCGGCTACGGCTTTGCCAAGCGCCGCCCCGAAGACAAGGAGCAATGGAGCGCCCTGACCGACGGTTATTTTACCAAAAACCCCAATTTTGATCTTGTCAAGTTGGTCATTCAACTCATCGACAGTCGCATCGGCCCCACCGCCGACGACGAGATGATGCTGCAGTTCTTGCGCGAGGCGCAGATTCCCTTTGTGGTGGTTGCCACCAAGTCGGATAAACTGAACGCCACCGAGCGTAAAAAATCATCCGAGTTGCTCTCGTCGCACCCCGATATCCCTGCCGATACGCCCATTCTCTTTTATTCGGCTCTCAAGGGCGAGGGCAGACAAGAGCTTTGGCGTCTGATCTCGGAGTACACCGCGATCAAGCTTTGACCTCTCGTTTCCGGCTTCCCCGGCACTTGAATTTTTGAAAGGATTTCAAGCATGCTTTTATCTCTTCTTTCGGGCGGCAGTCTTCAGTCGATCGTCATCCAACTCTTGCTCCTGTTGCCCATTATCCTGTTTTCGCTTTCGTTTCACGAAACGGCACACGGCTTCGTAGCCTACAAATGCGGCGATCCCACCGCGTACAATCTCGGCAGACTTTCGCTCAATCCCCTGCGACATCTCGATCCTATAGGATTTCTCATGATGCTGCTCGTGGGCTACGGTTGGGCAAAGCCGGTTCCCGTCAACGCGCGTTATTTCCGCAATCCCAAGCGCGGCATGGCGCTCACGGCGGCGGCAGGCCCGATCTCCAACCTGTTGTTGGGATTGATCAGTACGGTGCTTCTGGCATTCTTTAACGTTTGGTACGTCCGTGTGCAACTGAATCCCGAAGTGACACGGATGACGCTCCAACTCATCAACTATCTTTACAACGTATTCTTTTTGAGCGCGTACGTCAACTTTGTCTTTGCGTTCTTCAATCTCATACCCCTCCCGCCCTTTGACGGCTCGCGCATCGCGCTTCTGTTTTTACCGCAAAAGTACTATTTCAAGATCATGCGCTACGAGCGACAGATCATGTTCGGTCTGCTCATTTCGCTCTTCGTGCTTTCCTACACCTTTGATTTTTCGCCCACGGGATTTCTTGCCCAATGGCTGATCAATCTGTTGCATTCCCCCTTTACAAAGCTTTTTGTAAAGCTTCTCCTGCCGTAAAAAGCGGCTTGCGTTTTCCATCAACAACACCTTCCCAAGAAAGGAAACACCCGCCCATGGACGCCCTCACCTATCGGATCGATCAATTTGAAGGCCCGCTTGACCTGCTTTTGACACTGATCCAAAAGAACAAAGTGAATATTGAGGACATTCCCATCTCTCTGATCTGCGACCAATATCTTGAGTACATCAAGGCGGCGCAGAACATGGACATGGAGGTTGCGGGAGAATTCATCGTCATGGCAAGCGAGCTGATGCGCATCAAAAGCAGTATGCTTCTGCCGCGCGCTCAAACCGACGAAAAGGATCCCAGAGCCGAACTTGCCGATGCCCTGTTGCGCTTCCAACAAGCCAAGCAAGCGGCACAAAAGATGGCTCCCCTTTATGCCCTTTACAGTGGTCGTATGGTCAAGGACACCGACGAGATCTCCATTGACACCAGCTACGTTGCCGATCAACAGGTCACCTCGCTTTGCGCGGCAGTCCGTCGCATCATCGCGGCAAACGAAAGCCGTCCCAAAGCCGAAAAACAGGTCTTTGCGCCCCTTGTTGCAAAGCCCATTGTACCGGTTGACGTTAAGATCGTCGGTATTCTGCACCACATCGGCAAGAAGCGCAATCCCTCGATGAAGGAACTCTTGTCCGATGCCGTTTCTCTTCCCGACCTGATCGCGATCTTCCTCGGCATTCTCGAATTGATAAAGGTTCGTAAGATCCTGATCGATGAGGACGAGGACTCCTACACCGTCATTCACGGTTCCGCGACGCGCTTTGTCGTCAACGAAACGCCGCCCGACGAGGAAGAGTTGAACCGCAAGCCCCGCAGCTATGAGGGTGAGCCGATTCCCCTTTCCTCCAAAGCCGAGATGCACCGCGAGCAGAGGCGTATCGTCCGCGAAGCCAAGCTTGCCGAAAAGAAACGACTCCGCGCAGAGGAGCGCGC
>JAZRGI010000183.1:0-1967 GCA_045644105.1 Eubacteriales bacterium
GTCTGCATAGCCGCCTTGATGCTTGCAAAGGCTTGCTTTGCCGCCTCCGCGCTCATGAGCAATTGCGGCAGATAGATGCGGTTTTCTTCAAATCCCTTGCCCACGATATCGAGCGCGGGGACGATCTGCTCCTGCACGATCTCAAGTGGCGGTACCGTTTGAAGCAACGCATCGGTCATCTCTCCTGCTACTCCGGCACGTCCCTTGACGATGGCGGTTTGCAAATCGGAAAGGACGGCTGCCTCGTTTGCGCGTTGTTTGGATGCATCCCGTGTTGCCGTTGTATTTTCGCTACACGTAGGGGCATAATCGATATACGCCCTGCAATTGACGTCCAATCCGCGCAGTGCCCGATAGGTGTACCACACCTGCATCATGCTCTCGGCATAGGGATTCATGATTGCGGCGGAAAGACGGTTTTCGAGCGCCATGGCAAAGAAGGTACTGTTGACAAGATCGCGCCTCGGCAAACCGAAGGACACGTTGGAAACACCCAAAGACGTATGGCATCCAAGCACTTCACGGATTCTGCGCACTGCCTCCAAAGTGACTGCCGCGGCATTGGGATCGGCACTGACCGTCATGCATAGCGGATCGAAGATTAGATCCTTTTTGGCGATACCGTATTCGGCGGCGACTTTGAGAATCCGTTCAGCGATTGCGACGCGTCCATCCGCAGTGCTCGGAATTCCGTTTTCATCCAACGTCAGAGCAACCACAAGTCCGCCGTATTTTTGCACCAACGGAAATACCGCGCGCATCGATTCCGCTTTGCCGTTGACCGAGTTGATCATCGCCTTGCCGTTGTATCTTCGCAACGCCCGCTCCATCGCGGCGGGATCGGAGGTGTCGATCTGCAACGGCAGGTCAACCACCGCCTGCAGTGCCTCGGTTGCCCGACAAAGCATATCGCACTCGTCAATTCCCGGCATGCCGACGTTGACGTCCAGGATATGCACGCCGCATTCCTGTTGGCGCAATCCCTCCTGCAAAAGATAGTCGATATTATTTTCGATCAAAGCGCGTTGAAAGGCTTTTTTTCCGGTCGGATTGATGCGCTCGCCGATCAGGATCGGATCACGCTCAAAGATTACCGCGTGGGTATAAGAGGAAACCACCGTCATCTGCTTCTGCGGCAATGCTACCGGTGTGTGTGTTTGACTTTGCTTGACGAGCGCTTCAATATATTGGGGAGTCGTGCCGCAACAACCGCCTGCCGCACGCACGCCCATGTCGATCATCTCGGTCACCGCGTCGGCAAACGCCTCGGGAGATACGTCATATTCGGTTTTTCCGTTGCGACTTTCGGGAAGCCCCGCATTGGGCTTGAGCAGAACCGGAACCGACGCACAGGCAAGCATCCGCTCCACCACAGGTCGCAGTTGCTTTGGACCGAGTGAGCAATTGACGCCGATGGCATCGGCACGCATACCCTCAAGCATTGCAACCATCGCTTCGGGGGATGCGCCCGTCATCAGCTTACCGTCGGCTCCGTACGCATTGGAAACGAACACGGGAAGATCACTGTTTTCCTTTGCCGCAAGCAACGCCGCCTTGGTTTCGTAGCTATCGCTCATGGTTTCGATCATGATCAAATCAACGCCGCAAGCAACGCCGATGCGCACGGTTTTGGCAAAAATCTCAACCGCGTCCTCAAAATCAAGATCACCGTAAGGTTTGAGCAACTTTCCCGTAGGGCCGATGTCAAGCGCAATGAACTTTTCCTGCGTCCCCCGACTGCTCTCGCGAGCCGACTTGGCGTTTTGCACTGCGGCTTTGATGATCTCTTCCAATTCTGTATCCGAAAACTTTAGGGAGTTGGCACCGAAGGTATTGGTATTGACCACGTGGCTTCCTGCATCGTAATAATCACGGTGAATCGACCGAATCACGTCGGGGTGCGTCAGATTCCACGCCTCGGGATGCGCTCCCGCCGCAAGTCCTGCCGACTGCAGAAGCGTTCCCAT
>JAZRGI010000184.1:0-9213 GCA_045644105.1 Eubacteriales bacterium
ACTCTGCACTACCGTCGGCAACGTGCTTTCTGTAGATGCTGTAGGAATAGATAATAGGAATAATAACAATCGCCAAGGTAGCGAGAATCATAAGGATAAATGCCGCAGTATCGGGAAGAAACGCGCCGAACAGAACAACTACACCTGAGATAAACGAAACCTTGCCGGCAAGTCGATGGGTACGGGTCCAGTTCTCGTCATTGCCGAGTGTCCAATAGATCTTGATACCGAACCAACGGTTTCTAACCGCCTTAGGCATATAGTTACCAATCACTATAAAGAGTGTACCGAAGGTCAGAGAAAGCAGCGTTCCCATAAAATTAGTCATACCAAGGAAGATCATAACGAATGTTGAGGTTACATAAACAGATATGAAAGGCAATATGAAATAGCTGATATTTACAATCTTTTTGTTTTGCTCCACACGCTCCATTTCTTTAGAGGTCAAAAGATGCAAAACGACGTTAAAGGTAAGTAAAACAAGAGGCAATATCCAGGCAAAATGCCAGCCGTTACCTAAAGCAGGATTGAAATGACCACGCCAAAGCAACACAGCCACAATAGGCAATGCAGTAATCAATGACGATATAATAAGCTTGGTTTTATTCTTCATTTTTATTATCTCCCTTTAAGTTTTTAATAAATAACATAATGTCCTCAAGGACTGAGGTGTTGAGCTCGTAAAAAATAAATTTTCCCTCACGGGTATCGCGTATCAGATCGGCATCTCGCAAAACCGAAAGATGCTTGGAGATCGCCGCGCCGCTTACGGGGAAGTGGTTGGAAATTTCGCCTGCCGAGCGGCGTCCCGCTTTTAAGAGTTCCAAAATCTCTCTGCGGATCGGATCCGAAAGTGCCTTAATGGTATTTTGAATTCCCAAATAATCGCCTCCTTATACATTTAGCCATTTGGTTAAATATATTATAACACGGTTTGGGCAGTTTGTCAAGATATATTTAACCTTTTGGTAAAATGTTTTACTTGGTTGTGTGCATCGGTTTTGGATCTTTAATGTATGCTTGACAAAAATACGGGTAGATGATATAATGATATTAAGAAAGAAGGTGGCTTATGAAAACCGAAAAAAGCATTTTGATTGCCTTTGTTTTAAATCTTGCCTTCTCGGTGTTTGAATTTGTTGGAGGGATTTTTACGGGCAGTGTTGCCATTGTTTCCGATGCCATACACGATATTGGTGATGCGGCAAGCATTGGCGCGTCCTTCTTTTTGGAAAAGAAAAGCAAGCGCCAGCCAGACAAAACCTACACCTACGGATACGCGCGGTATTCGGTGCTGGGAAGTCTTTTGACAACGCTGATCCTCTTGGTTGGCTCGTTGTTGGTGATCTATCACGCTGTATTGCGTATGATTGATCCGGTGGAGATTCGCTATGACGCGATGATTGTCTTTGCAATTTTTGGCGTTGCCGTGAATCTGGCGGCGGCTTTGTTTACGCGCCACGGGCATTCCCTTAACCAAAAGGCGGTTAACCTGCATATGTTGGAGGACGTGTTGGGATGGATCGTGGTTTTGATTGGTGCCGTTGTGATGCGCTTTACCGATCTTTATATCATTGATCCATTGATGTCTTTGGGTGTTGCGATCTTTATTTTGATCAATGCCGTTAAGAATTTAAAGGAGATCCTGTCCCTGTTTCTGGAAAGAATCCCGCAAAGCGTTGATATGGATGGAATTAAGGAGCACGTTTTGCAGATTGATGGTGTGAAGGACGTTCACCATATTCACGCATGGAGCATGGACGGACAGAATCATTATGCCACGATGCACGTTGTGATTTGCGGTGATGCGCATATCATCAAGGAGCAGGTGCGTGAGGAGCTTCGGGAGCATGGAGTCGGTCACGTTACCATTGAAACCGAGGCGGAGGGCGAGCATTGCCATGAGATGGAATGTACGGTGGAGGTGCATTCTTCGGAAGGCCATCATCACCACCATCACCATCACCATCACCATTAACGATGTCGAAAAAATAAAAAAAGAAAAGATCAGATTCGACCTCGAATCTGATTTTTTCGTTGACATTTGATCAAAAATTGTGTATAATATTGTCATATGTAATTTTAGGAAGGATTGAAAAATGAAAAAAACAGTTTTGAGAAAATATGCTCGTTTGATTGCCAAAATGGGTGGAAACGTGCAAAAGGGACAGGACGTTATTATTCAGGCGTCGCTTGATCAACCCGAATTTGTTACGATGGTAGCCGAGGAGTGCTATGCCTGCGGCGCCCGCCGTGTGCGTGTTGAGTGGAGCCATCAACCTCTGACCAAGGTGACGCAAAAGAAATGCAGTCTGAAGACGCTTTCCACCATGGACGAGTGGGAGATTGCCAAATTGAAGCATATGTCCGAAAACCTGCCTGTTCGCATCTATCTGGAGTCTGACGATCCCGACGGACTTAAGGGTGTCAATCAGGAAAAGATGTCCAAGGCTTCGCAGGCGCGCTATAAGATCATCAAGCCCTTCCGCGAGGCAATGGACAACAAATATCAATGGTGTATCGCCGCCGTTCCCGGTGCGGCTTGGGCAAAGAAGGTATTCCCCAACGAAACCAAATCGCGTGCGATCGAGAAGCTTTGGGATGCCATTCTCTATACCGCTCGTGTGGATGAAGATCCCGTGGCGGCATGGGATGCGCATAACACCGATCTTGCCGCGCGTTGCGAGTATCTCAACTCGCTCGGCATTGAAACCATGGAGTTGAAATCGGCAAACGGAACCGATCTGCGCGTCGGTATGTTGGAGGATGCTTTGTTTATGGGCGGCTCCGAGAAGGCGCAGGGAAGCGGCATTGAGTTCAATCCCAACATTCCCTCCGAGGAGGTCTTTACCTCTCCCAAGAAGGGCGTTGCCGACGGTATCGTTTATTCCTCCAAGCCGCTTTCCTATCGCGGTGAGCTGATCGAGAATTTCTCGGTTCGTTTTGAAGATGGTAAGGCAGTAGAGGTTCATGCCGAACGCGGTGAGGCATTGCTCAAGGAAATGATATCGATGGACGAGGGGGCTGCTTATCTTGGCGAGGTTGCGCTCGTTCCCTACGACAGTCCCATCCGCAACTCGGGCGTACTGTTTTACAACACCCTGTTTGATGAAAACGCCGCTTGTCATCTGGCACTTGGTCACGGTTTTACCAACGTTTTGCGCGGTTATGAGAATTATTCTCCGAAGGAATGCTACGAAAAGGGCATCAACGACTCGATGATCCACGTTGACTTTATGATCGGAACCGAGGACCTCAACGTTACCGCCATTACGCGTGACGGTAAGCGAGTTGCGATTTTTGAGAACGGTAACTGGGCGTTCTGAACGCCTAAAAAAAGGGGGGGTCCCCATTGATCAAGGGAGAATCATATCATGGATGTAATTGAACGATTTTTAAAATACGTGAGTTTTGATACGCGATCGGACGAAAACTCGCAAACCGTTCCCAGTACCGACAAGCAGAGGGTGCTTGGAGCCTATCTTGCAGAAGAATTGAAGCAGATTGGACTTGAGGACGTGCGTATGGACGGCTACGGCTACGTTTACGGCTATTTGCCTGCAAGTAAGGGGATGGAGTCGCTTCCCACGCTCGGCTTGATCGCACATATGGATACTTCGCCCGACGTCAGTGGTTCCAACGTGCGCCCGTGCATCGTCAAATATGAGGGCGGCGACATCGTATTGGAAAACGGTGAGGTCATTCGTGCCTCCTTTTTCCCGACGCTTTCGCGCTACGTCGGTCAAGAACTGATCGTAACCGACGGTACGACGCTACTCGGTGCCGACGATAAGGCGGGAATTGCCGAGATCGTTACCGCCTGTGAATATCTGATTCAAAATCCGCAAATTTCGCACCGTCGCATTGCCGTTGGCATTACGCCGGATGAGGAGATCGGGCGCGGAGCCGATCATTTTGACGTCAAGGGCTTCGGTGCTTCTGCCGCCTATACGGTGGACGGCGTGGAGCTTGGAGAGATTGAATATGAGAATTTCAATGCCGCATCGGCAAAAATTACGGTGCGCGGTGTGAATATTCACCCGGGTTCCGCAAAGAACCGTATGAAGAACGCCGTTCTCATGGCAAATCGTTTTATTTCCATGATGCCGCCTGCCGAAACGCCTGCGCATACCGAGGGGTACGAGGGCTTTTATCACATTCACGATTTTAGCGGAAACGAGTGTGCCGCCGAGATCGATATGTTGATCCGCGATCACGATCTTGAAGCTTTTGAAGCCCGTAAGGTCTTTTTGCGGAATCTGGTGGACTATCTCAACGGTGTCTATGGCGACGGTTCCTTTGCGTTGGATATCAAGGACAGCTACTTCAACATGAAGGAAAAGATCCTTCCGCACATGGAGCTGATCGAAAATGCGAAGGCGGCAATGAGCGAGGCGGGAGTGGAGCCTATGATTGTGCCGATTCGCGGCGGTACCGACGGCGCGCGTCTTTCCTACGAAGGGTTGCCATGTCCCAATCTTTCCACCGGCGGCATGAATTTCCACGGTGTTCACGAGTGTATTCCCGTACCGTCCTTGCAAAAAATGGTGCAGGTGTTGGTCAATCTGGTACAAAAAGTATAACAAAAGGCTATCTCAAGGATTTCTTGAGATAGCCTTTTGTTGTTAAAGTACGTCGGGATTCAGGACGTATCCTTGTTTGAAAACGTTGCGAATCAAGGTGCGCGGGTGAATCGCTTTTGCCTTTTGGTTGATTGCCGAAATTCTGACGGCAAGACTTTTGGCGGAATGAAGTTGTCCCGGATCGCAAAGTCTGCGCAATTCATCCGGAGCGGCAACACGAGGCGCGAGGTAGGTCAGACAAAGCAGAAGTCGATGCTCGGCTTCGGATAGGCGAAGTTGATAGCCAAGATAGCGCGTGTCATCGGGATCGTCGGTGATATAAAGTTGGCGTGTGGAGAGGATCTGACGGTCACGGCCCATAACGGTGTGACAAAATGCAAGCACCTCTTGCGTCACCTCTTCCGTATCTCTGATGATACGGTCTGCCTCCATATCGGGCACTGCACCGACATCCACCAAAACGGCAATCGGCATCGCCTGATAGCGTTCTCTCACGGTCGCGCACAACGCCTTTGCGGCGGACAGGTTGTCGGTACCGTCCAATATGATCGCGCCGATCTCTTTTTCATCACAAAGCTTGCAACCGTTCTCAAGTCCATCAACGTAATGGAAAATTCCGTTTGCAAGAAGGAGTTGGGAAAGAAGCTCCGCACGGTTGGCGGAATCGGTCAGTAATGCCAACATACGGTTTGAAAGAGATTAGCGGTCAACGGTTTCGGGGAGTACGAATTCTGCGAAATTGATCGTAACGGGGGAAATGGGTACCGATTTTTCGTCTCCGTATTCGTTATATTTAACGGGAGTGGAGGCAATGCCGTCTATCGTTTCCATACCGTAGACAACGGAACCAAAGGCGGCGTACAGTCCGTCCAGGGAGGTGTGGTTGTTAGCGCTCTCTTTGGTAACGATGAAAAACTGCGTGGATGCGGAATCGTAATCGTTTTTGCGACGTGCCATAGAGATGGTGCCGCGGTTGTGAAGCAGGGTGTTTGTGGTGTAGCCGTTTGCACTGAATTCACCGGGAATGGTGACTTCATCGGGGCTGCTTACGCTGTCGCCGTTGGGGCTACCGCCCTGGATCATGAAGCTTTCCATAACGCGATGGAAGGGAACGCCGTCATAGAAATGTCTGGCGACCAGATCCTGGAAATTTTTTACGGTGGCGGGAGCCATATCGGGACGAAGGTGGATCACGATGTCGCCGGTACGGGCATTTCCGTTTTTATCGGTGTAAGAGATATTCATGCGGACGTAGTTGGTTGCCGTTTCGGATGAAACGTATCCGTCAAGCTTGTTTGCCTTTTTTCCGATTGCTACGACGAGCACAATGGAGATGGCGAGTGCCAAAAGAATTGCCGCAACGATGCTTACGATCAAAATATTTTCCTTGCGGATTTGTTCGGGGGTCTTTTTTGTTCCTGTTGACATAATCAAATATCCTTTCTAAAATAACATTCACACTATATTCTATCAAAAAAGAGGGGGCTTGTCAAGTTTTTTTCGTCCTTTGAGAAATAATTTACAATCGTTGCGGATACAATAGATTGCAGAATATGAAATAAAGGGGGGGTTCTTTGCAAAAGCTTGCGTGGGAGCGATGGGCATCGATTTTGATTTGTCTGTGTCTTGGCGGTGGTGTGCTTTGGCTTGGTCTGCGTTATGCGTTGCCCTTGATATTCCCGTTTGTTTTGGCGTGGTGTGTTTCTCTTGGCGTACGTCCGATGGCAAAGCGGATTTCGCAACGCTTTGGGATCTCCCGAAAGATCTGCTCTGCGGTATTGTTGACCTTCCTTTTGAGCGGCGCGATTGTGATTTTGAGTCTTTGCGTCCGCCGTTTGTTGCAGGAGTTTCAACAGCTTCTTGAGCGCTTGATCTCGATTGGGGAAAGCAGTGAAATGACGCAAATCGATTGGTTTGGGTGGTTAACCTCCAAAATGGATTTTTTACGACGGTTGGAGATGGGGGATCGTTTTTCGATTTTTCGCGATCGGTTTAACACCGCGGTTTCCGAGAGCTTGAAGGCGGCACTGACCTCACTTTCTGCCAATCTTCCCCGTGCGGTGGCAACCTTTGCGGGGGCTGTTCCGTCCGTGTTTTTGGCAACCGTTGTCACCGTTATAGCGGGTTTTTATTTCTGTGCCGCAGAAAAGCCTTTTGGAGCAGGAGAGTTTAACTTTTTGCCCGCCTCCGTTCAAAAGCAAATTCCTGTATGGAAGGCGAGAATGAAGCGGATCTCGTGGCGCTATCTGCGTGCCTATCTGTTGTTGCTTTTGCTTACCTTTGCTCAACTGTTTTTAGGGTTTATTCTTTTTCGCGTAGAGTATGCGCTTCTTCTGGCACTTCTTGTTGCATTGGTTGATCTTTTACCGATTCTCGGTGTTGGAACGGTATTGGTGCCGTGGGCGATCGTGGCTTTGCTCCAACACGATCTTTACCGTGGAATCGGGTTGTTGATCCTTTATCTGTTGGTTACGGTTCTGCGGCAGTTTTTGGAGCCTCGCCTTTTGGGAAAAAGTCTTGGTCTGTCCCCCTTACTCACCCTCTTTTCCACGTGGGTAGGTTGGCAACTGTTTGGTATTTTGGGGATGTTGATCGCCCCCTTTCTTGCGCTTGCCATCAAGCTTGTGGTGGGGCAGGTGCGACAGGCGCGTGTCGAATTTTGCGATTGAAAGTTCGCCGTTTACACCCTTAAAATGAACGCGAAGCATTGAACGGATTACCATTCTATGCTATAATGAGAGAAGCGGAAAGCTTGTTTTTCCGTGATGCAAACGATAAAGGATTGATGAAATGAAGCTTGATTGGAAAGATGTTGGAGTCTATTACAAAGACCTGCGTCCGAATACTCTGCGTACCCCCAAATACCGACATTTGCTATTGGTACTGTTTTGGCCGATCTTCGGTTTGGTTTTTGTGATTTTAGAGAAGCATTGGCCGACGATTTGGAAATCGATCACCGGAAGACCTCTGATCTATATGGAGATCGTCAGTGATCTGGACGCGTACATACCGTTTTGCGAATGGTTTGTGATCCCCTATTATTTTTGGTTTGTCTTTCTCTTTGGAATGGGGCTTTACGGCGTGTTGTTTGACATTTCGGCTTTTCGTCATTTTTCATGGTTGGTCATAACAACTTATTCCGCAACCGCCGTGATCTATCTGCTTTTTCCCAACATGCAGGCATTGCGTCCCATCGATATTCCGCGTGATAATTGGATGGTTGACGTTGTTCGTGCCTTATATGACTTTGATACGAATACCAACGTTTGCCCATCGATTCACGTGCTTGGTTCATTGGCGGTCTGTTTTTCGGGGCTTCATAGCCGAACGCTTCGCGGATGGGGATGGAAGAGCTTTTTTATTTTGTCAACCGTGGCAATTACTTTGTCGACCGTCTTTCTGAAGCAACATTCCATACTGGATATTTTTGTGGCGTTTGCCGTATTTGCCGTCTGCTATCCGTTGGTTATTTTGGGTATCTGTCGCCAAAAGAACGAGAAGAGGGGAGTGTGATGCGTTGTGTCGTTGCTAATGAGTGTTATATATGTGATTGCAATTGGGATCGCGGCGCATTATATAGGCGAGTCGATTCCCGCAAATTGTTTTCATTACAATCGTTTTCCGTACCGTACCTGGCGATGGGAGTATGACGGTAAGATCTATGATCGATTGCAGATCCGAAAATGGAAGGATGCGTTGCCCGACATGAGTCGCGTAATGCGGGATATGGTTCCAAAACGATTGGGGAAATGTCCAACGTCGGCATTGGCGTGGAGATTGGTCAGGGAAACCTGCCGTGCCGAGATCGTTCACATAGGGCTTTGTATGTGCGCGCCCGTGATATACTTTTTTTGGTGGAATCGGATCGGTGTGTGTTTAGCGCTTCTGACGGTGCTTGGAAATCTTCCGTTCATACTGATCCAACGCTATAATCGACCGACATTGGTGCGACTTGCCGAGCGGTTGGAAATTCGAGAGGAGAGAAAAAGATGCGAGTACTGATCCTATCTGCCAATACGGGCGGGGGACACAACTCTGTGGCGATTGCGCTTTCCGAATATTTTGAAAAAGTCGGCGTAACGGCGGAAACGGCAGACACGTTGAAGTTTATTTCCGAAAAAGCATCCGATTTTATCAGTTGGGGGCATTCCTACGTTTATCGGAAATTGCCGCGATTGTTTGGGTTGGGCTACCGTTTTGAGGAGCGGCACTCCCCGCGCTTTATATACGAGCAGTGCGCAAAGGGCGTTGATGCTCTGCAAGAAAGCTTGGAGCGCGGTGAATACGATGCGGTTATTTGCGTACACGTGTTTGCGGGAATGATGATGACCGAACTGCGCAAACGTTACGGCACGATGATTCCCACCTTCTTTGTTGCTACCGACTATACCTGCAGTCCGGGAGTTTCCAAATTGGATGCCGACGGATTTTTTATCCCTCACCGAATGCTTTTGGGAGAATTCGTTCGCAACGGAATTTCGGCAGATAAGCTGTTTGCGACCGGAATCCCCGTGCGGAAGTCGTTTTATGATGTGGAAGACCGCGTTCAGATGCGCCGTTCCTTAAGATTGTCGGCGTTTGAAAAGGTTGTTTTATTCAGTTGCGGCAGTATGGGGTGCGGAAGGCTTGA
>JAZRGI010000185.1:0-7318 GCA_045644105.1 Eubacteriales bacterium
TAAGACCGCTTGGCCTCCGACTTCGGTTTCCCACTTGTAAACACTTTGTCGTGAAACCGAAAATTTTTCAGCCAAATCCTCTTGAGACATCCCTTCTCTTTTTCTTAAATAAGAAATTTTTTCAGATAATTTCATATCGTCTTCTCCTTTGATTTTTTTAAAAATAAATTTGTCTTTATTATACCATTTCAACAACAAAAAGTCAATCAACTGTGACTTTACATTTTGTAAACTGACACTATTTTTACCGTTTTTGCAGTAATTTTTGAAATAAAATATCACTCTTTTCAAAAAAAATAAAAGTTGTTGACTTTTTCCAATGAATATGCTATAATGAATCAACAGCGTTTTTTCTCAAAAAATACCTTGTATATTTTCTGAATTTGGGAAGGAAAAGTCAATGAAAACAATTGCCGAGCGCGTATATCGCCCTATTGCAAAACCCATTATATGGGGACTTATTCTGTCTGCGTTTATTTCTGCCGCATTTTTAATCGATTTTCCGGTGATTGGTATCATCGTCTTTTTGATTTGTTGCGCCGCCTTTGGTATAAGGGTGTATTTTATTCGGCAAACAAATTTTGATGACACTCCTCCGATTTGCGTAGAAGGAGATAAAATCTATTGTTACAATGGGCGGGCACTTTTAGAGCTTCCTGTAACAGATTTTTATTCTGCCAAGGGAAAGTACAAGAAATATTTTCATGTTTTGGGAACCTTTATTTCATGGGGAACCTACAATTACGGAAAAGTAAAAATCTATTTTGATAATGATGGAAAGAAAGAAAAGTTTGTGATAAAGAACGTATTGGAACCGGAACAAGCAGCGCTTGATCTGATGGAATACGCAGAAAACATTGAGCAAGCAAAAAACTTTACCGACTATTATAAGCTTTTGCGTATCCGAACCGATGCAACGCAACAAGAAATACTTGATGCCTACAACAAAATGAAAACACAGAACACAGATTCGAATGATCTTGAATCGATCGCTCGGGCATATACGGTTTTGTCGTCCCCCAAACAAAAAGCAGAATATGACGTTCAATATTGGTCAATTCACAGTAACTAATTTCAAGAAGGGCTACCATCCGGTAGCCCTTCTCTTTTTCTCTCTATTCTCTTTTGTTCGTCAGTGTCCTTGTACTTGTTCTACCAAAATCGCTCGGCAGGGAGCGCCGTCGGCACCCGATAGGTTCATGGGTGCGGCGTTCAGAAAATAAACGCCCTCCGGAACGACCGCCAAGCAAATCCCCTCCAACAAAACCACCTCTGCGGACAAGAGGATCAGATGCACCTCCATTGGTGCATTCTCCGGCCCCACCGTTTGGGATTCATTTCCCAAAAGCAAGAGTCCCGCATCGGCAAACACCCTTGCGGCTCCTGCCGAAACCTCCGCATCCCCCTTGATGAGGATCCTTTTTGCCGACTCCTCGTTTCGTTCTTTGGCTTTTTGGAGAATTCTTGTCGCATCCTCTCCCAAAAGCTTGCCGTGATGCTCTGCCACGTACGCCATCCCAACAAACGACTCCAAATCAATGGCATCCACCGTTTTTCCGTCCTTGATAAAATGAAACGGCGCATCGACGTGTGTGCCGTTGTGCGCGCACATACCAAACTCGGTAAGATTGTATAGCTCGCCCTTTTCCATAGAGCTTAACCGATTTTGCTTCGGTACGGGATCTCCGGGATAAACCCTGCAACCGAAAACCTCTTGCGAGATATCGTAGATCTTCATCGTTTTTCTCCGTTGTCGCTAATTTTGGGTGGATAACCCGCATTGTGCGTAGAGTGCTTCAATGCAGGGGGATTTGTGTGCCATATATTGGTCGATATCATCGGGATAGAGGCGCGCTGCCTCCTCCTTGACATCACTGTAGGTCTTTGCGGCATCGGGATGCCGGCGCAGATAATCACGGAAGGTGATATGTCGGTGCAGCTCTGCCGAATTCTGTGGGCATACGTACAAATGATGCATCATCAGATGCGGCTTATCGGTATAACGGAATGCTTCTCTTCCCTTGATACCCAGATTCCCCTCATGAAGATAGCCGATTTCGGCAAGGCGGCAGATGACGGCATCCAAGACCGACTCGTCCTTGATGACAACGTCAAGATCGATGCAGGGCTTTGCCGACATTCCCTCAACGGAAGTACTGCCAACGTGCTCGACACCGAGGATCAGATCACCCAACGCGCTCTCTATTTCTCCTTTGATGTCCTCAAAAGCCGCGCCCCACGCCTTGTCATAAGGCAGAACGATCACCTTTTTTGTTTTCATCAAAACTCGATCACAACAGGTGCGCCACCAAAAGAAGTGATGGTTGCCACTGCGTTTTGCATATAAAGTACCTGCGTGTTACCGTCGTTCTCATCGTACATATGCCGAAGATTCGGATAGGCATCCAACATCGACTTTTTGGCTTCATAGCGATCGTCCTCCACAAGCTCGCAGGCAATGCGAATCCACGTACCCTCACAGAAGGCGCAAAGCTCTGCCTTTGGATTTTTTGCAAGTTGGCGGCTTGTGGGCTTGACCTTGCCCGTTTGAATATAGAGTCTGCCCTCAAACGCATTCACCGTACCAAAGGGACGCACTCTCGGTTGGTCGCCCTCAACGGTTGCAAGATAATAGACCTCTGCTTTTTTCAAAAAATCGTAAACTCTTTTCACGTTGTTTCTCCTTTTATTCTTTGATTGCCTTTAACGTATAGGTCGCGCCCCATGATCCAAGCACCTCAACAGACGCAAATCCCGCCTCAATGAGTGCCTCACTTTCGTGCGCAACGGTGAGAGGGATATCGTAATGATAAAATTCATCGTCAAAGATTCCCTGTTCTGCCTTCAGTTGGATCAACGTCTTTCGATGCAGGGCCTCTTCGGCATCGGTATCTGCAAAATAGTCGGTCAGGATCAAAAAACCGTCCTTTTTCAATGCGGCGCACACTTTTCGGTATAGCGGCAGCTTTTCGGCTTTTGTAAAGTGATGCAGGCTTTCCACCGATACGGCGGCATCGTACAAAACATCCCCAAGCGGCACATCAAAATATGAACCGACCGTAAGCTTGATATCCTTATCGGGAAATTTCCCTTTGAGCGCCGCAAGCATCCGCTCCGACAGATCAATACCGGTGACGATCGCCGATGGGCATAGCTTGTAATATTCCTCTAATTCCAATCCCGTTCCGCACCCCAAATCAAGCACACGGCTACCGGGCGCGGTAGGCAAAAGGCTTGCCGTAAAGGGATAAAACTCGGTTGCCGACTCGATCTCACGCAACATATGCTCGTCATATCCGTCAAGCCTTGCTTCAAAGAAATCACTCATTTTTTCAAGCATAGCGATTTTCCCTTTCTTATCAGACCAATGCAATGACGATCAATGCAATGACAATCGCCCAGATCAGAACAAACGGAATGGCATAATACCATTTTTCGGGCTTTCCACCGCCCCACAGTCCCACGGCACGCTGCCTGCAACCGTCAAAGACGTCCTGCGGTATACATTTGACGCACCAAGCAATCAGTGCGGGAAGAATGATGAGATCGTCAAGATAGCCCAATATCGGAATGAAATCGGGGATCAGATCAATGGGTGATAGCGCGTACACGACCACCACCGCCGCAACGATCTTGGCGTACCACGGGGTTCTCTTCTCCTTGAGTGCGAGAAAGACCGCGGGGATATCGGTTTTTAGTTTTTTTGCTTTGACGGTCAATTGGGTCACAAACCTTTTCTTCATAAAGAGCGAAACCTTCCAATCATCAAGTCAGTTCGCTGTCCCAACCGTACTTTTTAGGATCTCCGAACGAATTGGGATTTGAAAGCCCCTTTCCTGACGTAGCGATCACATCTTCATCGGCAACCGTGATCAAATCAAGCATCGGTTGCTTGTAAATTTGTTTCATAGTTGTTTTCTCCTTGTTATTTCGCGGTGTTGTCAATCTTTCCCGTATAGGAATAGATGGCATCATATTGTGTCATAACTACCTCGCCGTTGACCGATCTGAATCCGTAGATCGTGTTATACTTTGCCTCGATAAAATGATGGTCGGCGCTATTATTAAACGCATTTTGCCAAGCCGTCTTGGCACTGCTTTTGGCGTAGTTTATGTTGGTAACAATGGCGTAAAGAGTATCATCTGCTCTTGTTTCCAAAAGCTTCCAATAGTATTTACTGTAATCGATAACCGATCCGCTCTTATCGGTTGCAACCATCTCATGGTTGTTAAAATGGTGCGCGACCTTCAAAACATCCACGTTGAGCGTTTCCATTGAGTAATACGGAACCATCCAACGGTCAATTCGGTAAGCATCTCCGGTGGAAAGAATGGTCATATCCCCGATTCTGATCTTGGTAACGGTGGAAGAGTTGTTAAAATCATAGCACTTTCTTCCAAGTCGGCACTCTTCTCCGTTACACTTGGTACAGGTCTTATCTGATGACCATCCGCTCCAATGATTGTTCCACTCATCCTTGTTGGTCGTCCAATATTCCACCAAACTATCCTGCGACAGAAGGACTGTGAAATGAACGTCTGCCAATTGGATCTCCATACCGGCGTGCGCCTTGAGGAACTTGACGTTGGGATAATAGGCATTGATGCTATTCAAAACGGTTACGTAGTAAGAATTATTGGAATTGTAAATGACGCTTGTATCGGGAACGTTGGTCAGGATACGTTGAAGCTCAATTCCCTCATGGTTGCGGTCAATCATAGAACCAAACGCCAGAAAATGATCTCTGTGCGCGTGTGTCAGATACCATGCCGAGATCACAAGCTTTTCGCCGTCCTTCAATCCCGATTTTTCACGCATAAATTGGTAGATCGAATCGGCAAACTTTCCTTCAGGATCGTTTACGTTGTTTGCCCAATCGGTCACACCGCCGTCAATCATGATCCAGGAATTGTCTGCGGCATGGATCAGAATGGTGTCTTCTCCCGTCGTATTCAGATTGAACACATAAAATTCGGTATTCTCCGATGCGGGAACACTGTAGCAAAAATCGTCAAGAGAAACGTTGCTACTGCGATCGTGAATGATGTGCACACGGTTGTTAAAGAAGACCTCCGCCGTGTTTTCGGCAACGGTTTCCATGTAATACATATAAAAAGTATTGCCCTGTGCATCTGTGTAAGAGGCATAGCGGTTGCCGTCGATGGCGTTTTCAAAGGTCTTGGTGTATCCGTTGAGTTCCAACAACGTCAAATATTTGGCAAACGCGGATGCCGTAGTACGATCGATCACCTGCATGGTGCTTTTTTCCGAGGAAACACCCGGATTTTTACCGTATCCGCCCGAATAGAGCGTTGTATCAAGGGTACCGTGAGTATATGCGGGAAGCGACAGTTGCCAACCCGCAAGGGATTGCGTATTTGCCGCAATCGTTTTATCAAAATAAGAATCGTTCATTGTAAAATCTCCCTTCAAAAAGCAATCTGTTATGAATTCATTCATGGCTTGGGCAAGATCGGCATCGTTTGCGGCGTTTACCGCAATCGCACCTTCTCCGCATAAATAACGGATGTATCCCGCATTGACGGTTGCCTGCTGCGACAGTTCGCAAGCGGTATTGCCCAAATAGATCTTGAAGACCTCGGCATCCAGGTCCTCAATTTCTCTGTCGGAAATCACACCAACCTTATAGCCGTTTCGCTCCAATATATCAGAAGCCGCCGACGCGATATCAAAAATCTTCTCATTATCCGCCGGATAAACGATCATTCCGTCATAGGAATCGTCGGTTTCGGGAAGGTTATCATATACCACCCGATCACCTACTTTGAAATAGACCTCAAGATTTTCACCCGACGGTGTCCACGAGGAATCAACGTCGGTTACAACAACGGCAAGCATCACGTAGCCAATGGGAGCTTCCGCAATCAGATTGCCTGCAATGACCGAATAATAGCAGGTTAGCGGCTCTTCGGCATCGGTCACCGTCAAGGTCTTTTTCGTCGGTGTTCCCTTCAGATTTTGGAATACGACCTTCAATTCAACGTTTTTTGCATTTACAAGCTCGGCTTCGGGAAGCGCCAATAAAACGCGAACGTTGGTAAGTCCGCTTCCACTTCCGGGAGCGGTTTGAAAATATGCCGCCTTTGCGGCGTCCAAAATTTGCAATCCGTTAACAGAATCCGAAAAATAAAGGTTTCCGCGTGTGGTTTTGGTACCATAAGGATAGTTTCCAAACAAACCGTCGTAGCAAAAATCAACGTCGTCATGAGAAAACGAAATCGAATTCAACAAGGATGTATTTCCAATAAATTCTCCGATATAGTTGCCTTCCCCCGACACCGTTCCTGTCTGCGAACAGTTTTTGAAGGTGCAACGGTGCGTTCCACCGCTTGCCGTGTGCAATCCGATAAAGCCACCTACCGGGTAGTCTGTTGTGTCACCGTAAATATCACCGGCATTGATACAATTTTCAAAATAAAGAACGGTATTTTGTTGATTGGCACAACCGATGAAGCCGCCGGTACCCTGTTTAGAAGATTTCCCCAAAACGTCAACGTTATTGATGCAATCATAGAAGTTTACGGTAACGTAGGGGCTTGCAATATTCGCCATAAATGCGCCCGTCTTGTTTCCGCTGACAATGCTTCCGTAGGTCTTACATTCCCGAAAAGTATAGGTAGCATTTTTGGAGTTGGCTTGACCGACAAAAGCCGAGTTCACCGCATTGGAAGACGAGAAATCTACGTAGGAATTGCATCTGATCAGAGTGAGCGACTTGACATTCGTTTTACCGCAAAGGACACCGTTACTGCCGTTTCCGATTGCGCCTCCGGTAATCGGAGCACTTTTGGTACCAAAATTCATGTTTTGAATCACGACGTCTTTGGTTGTATCGGAAAACGAGAATAATCCTGCATTGTTACCTGCAATCGAATATCCGGTTACCGATTTGCCGTTGCCCTCTAACCTACCGTGCCAACCGGATATGATGTACGTGTTGGAATCGCTTGCCGACGCACCGCCAAGATCAACGTCGGTTGCCATCACGTAGTTGCCGGTACCCGTCATAGCTTTGAATTGGTCTGCCGTGCGAATCACAAGGTAAGTATTGCCGTCAATGACTACCGTGTCGTAGGTTTGGTTCCCTGCGGTAACAGCCGACTTGCTAACGGTATAGGAGCTACCGTTAACCGTAAGTGTATTTCCTGATTCCTCCGCTCCGATCGGTAGAATCAAAACAGATAGGATCATGGACACCGTGATCAGTAAAGATAAAAATTTTTTCATAGTTTTATTCTCCGTTTTTATTTTTCGTTCTTTTTTGGTTCGTTTGATCATATCGCCTTACCGCCCGAA
>JAZRGI010000186.1:0-3301 GCA_045644105.1 Eubacteriales bacterium
TCAAATAAAATTGTGATTTTTTTCACAAAAAAACGACGTTTTTTAATATTTTATCTTGCGTTTCATTTTTGATTTTATTGAAATACCAACCAATTCCATTCTTGCGCAAAAAAACGCTTCATAGCAAGTGTTCCAAAAGGTCGGCAATCCGTGCCGAAGCATTACCGTCACCGTATACGGCAGACTTTTTCTTCATGCTTGCATAAAGCGCGGAATCCGGCGCGAGCAGGCGCGTGGCAATGCTTACGATCCCTCCCTCGTCGGTACCGGCAAGTTTCAGAACGCCCGACTGCAACCCCTCGGTACGTTCCGACGAATTCCGAAGCACAAGAGTCGGAATGCCAAGAGCGCACGCCTCTTCCTGGATACCGCCGCTATCGGTCATGATCATTGTCGCGCCCGCAAGGAGATGATGAAACGTGACGAACTCCGGCGGCTCGATCATATGCACACGAGGAAGATCTTTCAAAACTTCTCGCGCCGCGGCACGCACCTCCGGGTTATGATGGATTGGAAAGATCGCAACCACGTCACTATGCGCCTCTACAATGCGTCGCAATGCCGAAAGCATTCCAACAAGAGGCTTACCGAGGCTTTCCCTGCGATGTGCCGTAAAAATCAACGCCCGTTTACCCTTCAGAAAAGACCAATCGCCATACGGTGGTCGTTGCGTAAGTGTCATTCGCAATGCGTCAACCACGGTGTTTCCCGTCACAAAAACCTGCGCTTCGTTCTTCCCTTCGTGGATCAGATTATTTTTTGCAACAACTGTAGGCGCAAAGTGATAGTCGGCAAAAAGTCCGATTGCCTGACGGTGAAACTCTTCAGGAAACGGCGAATGCATACAATAGGTGCGTAGTCCCGCCTCCACGTGCCCTACGCGAACCCGCCTGTGAAACGCCGCAAGTGCCGTTGCGAATGCCGTTGTCGTATCCCCCTGCACCAACACAAGATCGGGATGCTCCGCCACGAGCAGCTCGTCGCTTCTCCTCAATATTTTCGCGGTCATCTCCGACAACGTCTGTCCCGTGCTCATGACGTCGAGATCAAAATCGGGTTTTACCCCAAACGCCGTAAGCGCACTGTCCAACATCTCTCGGTGTTGTCCCGTGGACAGGACAAGAATCTCGTCACGATTGCGCAACCGCAGCTCCTTGATCAACGGACAGAGCTTGATCGCCTCGGGGCGCGTCCCCATCGCTATCATAATACGTTTCATTGCTTTGCCTCCCTTGTAAAATCGTTACAATGTACGGTGATAAGGGAGCATTTTAGAACAAAAAAAGCAAGCAACGCCCGTTTTGTGGGACATTGCTTGCATCAATATTATTTTTTCTGTTGTTTACACCAGATCTTCATCACCATTTTATGCGGCAAAAGCTTGGTAAAGAAAACCTGCGCGCGAATTGGAAAACCGCAGATCGAAACGTCCTTGCGCTTTTTCATATCACGCAGGGCGCGTCGAACGACCTGATCGGCGGTGTAAAAACGGTTATAATAGCAGATCGTATCATCCTTGACCGCATGATCAAAAAACTCGGTCTTCACCCATCCCGGGCAAACCGCCATCATGTGAATTCCTTGCTTTTTCAACTCTACGTTCAAAGCACGGCTAAAACTGAGTACAAATGCTTTGGTTGCGCCGTAAACGCAGATGTACGGAACCGGTTGGAAGGAAGAAAGCGAATCCAACTGATAGACCTCGCTTCCCTCATGCAGATACGGAAGTGTCGTATACGTCATGGCAACGTATGCCTTGACGTTCAGATCGATCATCAGATCCATAGACTCCAGATCCATATCGGAAAACGTACCGAATCTGCCGACGCCGCTTGCATTGACAAGTACGTCAACCTCGGGTTTTTCGGCTTCCAGAAGTGCGCGATAGGCATCAATGCTCTCTTTTTTCGTCAGATCCAAAGATATAGGACGAACCTTTGTCGTCACTTCACCTGAAAGACTCTCCAAACGGTCGGTACGACGAGCAATCACCCACACCTCATCAAATTGCTTCTGATTGCAAAGTTGAATGACGAATTCTCTGCCCATACCAGAGGAAGCACCGGTAATCACCGCAATTTTCTTGCTCATGGCGAATTCCCCCTCAAAGAATCAGATGCTTGGGCAGACCGCCCTCGTAACGGCAAGCCGCCTCACCCTCAATCAGGGGCAACAAATAGCGGCAACATTCGTCGGTGACGTGATTTCCTTGCTCGTTGATAAAGCGATCGTCAACAAATCGAATCTTATTGGCGATCTCGGAAACGTCGGAATGCGAAATTTCGGTAACGTACGGCGCATCGGAGGTACGAACGATTGTCATCATCTGTCGTGTTACACCATTGCTTGCCGCCAAAACGGCAGATCTGCCCACGCGAACCGATTCACCAAGATCGGTTGCCGATGCCAGATGCGCGGCACAACGTTGAGGCAAATTCAATTCTACCGAGCGAACCTTGCAACCGATTTCCGCTTTTACGGCAAGCTCAAGTGCCTTACCCGTACCGGCAAGATACGCATGGCCAAAGGCATCTTTGGCTCCGGTCTGTGTTCCCTCTCCTACGTAATGTCCGTCTGCAAAGCGGATACCCTCGGAAACGGCGATAACAACGTTGGGATGCTTTGCAAGAGCCGCGCGTACGTCGGAGAAAAATCTCTGCATATCAAATACGCGTTCGGGCAAATAAACGAGATCGGGCTCGATACCGTTTACAACACGACCGATCGCGGACGATGCGGTAAGCCAACCTGCGTCACGTCCCATGATCTCAATGATGGTAACGGCGGGAATGCGGTATACCGCGCAGTCACGAATGATTTCCTGCGTAGTGGTAGCAATATACTTTGCCGCAGAGCCGAAGCCGGGGGTGTGGTCGGTTCCGACAAGATCGTTATCGATGGTCTTCGGTACGCCCATAATGACCATCTCATAGTCGTGAGATTTCGTATATTCGGAAAGCTTTGCCACGGTATCCATCGAGTCGTTTCCGCCGATGTAGAAGAAATAACGGATGTCGTATTTGCGGAATACCGACATCATTTTTTCATAGAACGCCTCATCTTCACCGATTTTCGGGAGCTTTTTACGGCAGGAGCCGAGCGCCGCCGCAGGCGTATGCTCCAAAAGATCCAGCTTTTCCTCGCTATCAAAGAATTCACCAAGATCGATCAGACGCTCCTCCAAAAGTCCTTCAACACCGTTGCGCATACCGTACAGTTTGCCGATTGCGCCCTCGTGCACGTTTTCAAGAAATCCGCGAATCACGCCGGACAAGGTAGCATTGATCGCCGCCGTAGGGCC
>JAZRGI010000187.1:0-7298 GCA_045644105.1 Eubacteriales bacterium
CATATCAAATCCGTAGTCAAACGCCACAAAGTAGCGCAGGCGCGTGGGGATCTGTGCAGGGTCGATCAGATGAATGTCGGTGCGGAATTCGGGGAAGAACTGCCCCTCAAAGACGTCCCACCTGCCGTGAAGCCAGGCGTCGCGAAGCTTTGGCGGGAGTGTTTCCAACTGACGGACGTAGTCGGGATCCGCCTGCATCAGTGTCGGATTGTCGTAGACCTTTGCTTGAATAAAACGGTAGTCGTCTGGATTTTCGTCGGGACGGGAATCGTGGTCGAGAAAAAGCCGTTTTACCCACGCGTGTCCAACACCGCCGCGGTTGCAGGTGAGATACATTCGACGCGGCGCATCGCTGACACCGCGCAGACAAGCCTTGAAAACCGAAAAGCGATGCTCGGTCAGTTGTGTTGCTTCGTCGATGGCGATGATGTCGTATTCCTGTCCCTGATAGCGCAGACAGTCACGGTCGGACGCGCAGAATCCGAGTGCGATGGTACTGCCGTTCGGAAAGGAAATCAACTTCTCCCCCTCGTGGTAGTTGATCAGATCTCCGTACTCGGCAAGCAACGGACGAACGTGATTCTGCTTCAACTCGGCATATGAGCGGCGTACGAGCAGACAACGGATGCCTCCGTAACGCAGGCACAGGGCGATCAGTTTACGACGGAGCGCCCAGGATTTTCCGCCGCCGCGCGCGCCACCGTACGCGGTGTAGCGGGCTTTCGAGGCAAAGAACTGCTTTTGTCGCTCGCTTGGCTTGCCGCCGATACGAAGCAGACGTTCTCGGACTTCCTTCATTCGCCGTCCTCCAGAATGTCATGCTCGAATACCAACTTCAACTGTCCGCATTCGGTGCTTTTGCCACTCGCATCACTCGGCTTTTCTCCAAGCCCCAGACGCTGCTTCAGATAAGCCGACATGACCGTTGGGGATACCGAATAGCGGAAAGCCTCGTCCTCCAATACCGTGCAAACGTAGTCGTATGCTTCGGGATTGCCGTCGCGCAAAAGCTCCATTGCACCAAGACCGCAACCGATAAAGCGACAGAAGCCGGCAAGATTGGGGAAGGAAACGGGATTCTTTTTGGAATCGGCGTCGCCCTCCTTTTGGCAACTTTTCAGGTAAAGCTCCAAAAGCCCCCGAAGCCGCCCACGATCAGCCGCCGCCAAGAGTTGTGCCGCGGTGAGGGCTTTGTTGTTTTTTCGCACGTTGGTTATCACCTCCTTTGTTTTCCGTGCGACAAGATTATAACAGAAAAAAGTGTGCCAAGTAGTGCCAGGTTGTGCCAGGTTGTGCCACATTTTCAAAGTTTTTTTCAAAAAAAATTAAATTTTTCAAAAAAATAAGCCGTCGGCAAGGCGACGGCAGACCAACCCAAGACAGTTGGATAACAAAAAGAACCGATGCGGATTGATTTCCGTATCGGTTCTTTTCGGTATTTGAAAATGCTTTGCCAAAGGGTGAGTGACAAGCATCAATGAAAGTGCTTTACGGGAATCCGTTTGATAAGCAATGCCGAGGCAACGCCAATGGCAGTGCCGGCAAGAATTCCGGAAATGAATAAAAAAGGAAGATAATAGACCACGACGTTGGTGTTGAGCATCAGCGAAGCGGCTATGATCTGCCCTACGTTATGCATAACGCCGCCGCAGACACTGACACCAACCTCGGTCAGAGGCGTCAATTTTTTGAGCAGGATCATCACAGTAAGGCTCAATACGGCACCGGCAATACTGTATATCAGGCTCGCGACACTGCCAAAGAGCATCGAAACGATCAGAATGCGTAAAAACGATACCACTGCTGCTTCCCGCGCCCCCATCTTGTACAGGGCAAAGATCACGGCAATATTGGCAAGTCCTGCTTTGATGCCGGGAACGGCAACAAGCGCCGGAATTCGACTTTCCACAAAGGAAAGGATCAACGCAAACGAGAGCGTCATGGCAAGCACCGTTAATTTTTTTGTGCGATTTTTCAAAGCGATCTACCCCTTTCGATTATGAAACGAGATCAACGCCGTTTCGCGCATCTCCGACGACGGTGACCGACAAACGGTTGGGAAGACAGACGACGGTCTGCCCGACGTAGCGGATCTTTCCCTTCTTTTCGCAAGTGCGATCGGGGCAGTGCGACTCGACGAGCCGAGCCGTTCCGTTCTCGATGATCAGGGTGTTCGTACCGCCGTTGAGAACGAATGTGCCGTTTTTCGACAGAGGATAGCTTGCTACGGTGACGCCGTTTATCTCAACGTGTACGAGCGCGCCCTCCTTCTTATTCAGTGTAACAACCGTCAGAGTGAGAAGAGCGAGAACGAGTAGACAAGCGATCAACAAAATATCCCAACGATATCGAAGGATATTTTTTACTTTTTCATTTTCCATTCTCACTCACCTCTTTTGTTGATGGGGCACTCGGTGAGTGCCCCATGTTGCTTTATTTAATGATGTGTACCGCCGGTAAAGTTACCTATGTGAAGGCAATGTACGGGACATACTTCAACGCATTTTGCGCAACCCGTGCAAAGAGACGCATCGATGGCGGCAAGATTGTCGATTACTCGAATGGCACCGTTGGGACAGGTCTTTTCACACTTCATGCAACCAATACATCCGTTGGTACAGTTTTTGCGCGTTTGCGCACCCTTGTCGTGACTCGAACATTTGACGACAACCGTGGTGGTGTCGTTGATCAGTTTGATCAGGTGGTTGGGGCAGGTTCGGACACAGATGCCGCATCCGATACAAAGCCTGTGATCTACCTTTGCAACGCCGTTCTGTATTGAGATCGCGTTTTGCGGGCAGGCTCTTACGCAGTCGCCGTAGCCGTGGCAGGCATAGACACACGTCTTGTCACCACTGTAAAAGAGTTCAACCGCGTCACAAGTCTTGGGACCTTGATAATCGAACTTTCTGGATACGGCGTCACAGTTTCCGTTGCAGGCAACGTATGCCACCTTTTCTACAACGTCAAGTGCCTCTACGCCAAGGATCTTGGCAATCTCGCTTGCCGTCGCGTCACCGCCGGGGACACAAAGGTTGGTCGCGTCGGTGGATTTTTCGGCAAGAGCCTTTGCATATCCGTCACAGCCGCTGTAGCCGCAGGCACCGCAGTTGGCACCGGGCAGGCACTCACGGATGGCAGAGGCGGTCTGATCCTCCTTGACACCGAAGAAGGTGCTTGCAACCGTCAAAAGCACGGCACAAAGCAGGGCAACGCCAAACAGAACGAGGACAGGAATTAGAATAGACATTCAACTACCTCCTTATACACCCAAGAGGTTTTCCACTACGCCCGCAAAGCCGTAAAAAGCAAGCGCGATAATGGAAGCCGCAACAAGTGTGATGGGGACGCCCTTAAAGGACTTGGGAGCGGGACAGTTTTCGATACGCGAACGCACACCGGCAAAAAGCATCATTGCCAGAAGAAAACCAAGACCGACACCCAACGAAGAGATCAACGATTGGAGCAGATTGTATTGCGCGGAAATGTTATTGATGGTAACGCCAAGTACCGCACAGTTTGTGGTGATGAGCGGCAGATAGATGCCGAGCGACTTATGAAGTGATGGGATAAATCGCTTGAGAATGATCTCAACAAGCTATACCAACGATGCGATAACAAGGATGAAGACGATGGTCTGCAGGTAGGTGTAGTCGGGGGCGAGCAGATAATGGTAGATGGGCCAGGTAACAAGCGTGGCAAATACCATTACAAAAGTGACCGAAACGCCCATGCCAAACGCCTGGTTGAACTTTTTGGAAACACCGAGCGCGGGGCAGATGCCGAGAAATTGTTGGAGGACGTAGTTGTTGATCAACACACCGCCCATCAGAATGAGTACAAGTTGTCTAAGCATATTATTCACCCTCCTTTACACTATCGTTTGCGGTCGACGCAGGGGGATTTTCGCAAGCCGTCTTTTGGCAGGAGGCGGCAGAGGGACACGCTTCGCAGGAGAAGGATTTTTTCTTCACGCCGCCCGTCTTGGCGGTTATGCGATTCATAATGGCAATGAGAATACCGTATACCAAAAATCCGCCCGGGGCTTGTGTCAGAATCGGGATCTTATAGCTTGCAAGGAAGGGGATCTCAATTCCTGCAAAGGACGCGTTACCGAACACCTCGCGGAGCGTGGAAATCAGCAACAACGCGACCAAAAATCCAAGTCCCATACCAAGACCGTCAAGTGCCGAGTTGAGGACGTTGTTCTTTCTTGCGTACATTTCGGCTCTGCCGAGGATGATGCAGTTGACGACGATCAGGGCAAGATATACACCGAGCTTATCGTAAATATCGGGCAGATACGCCTGCAGGAGCATCTGTACCGTGGTGACGAACGCCGCTATGATGACGATATAGCAGGGAATGCGAACCGTATCTGGAATGACGCGGCGCAATGCCGAGATGACGGTGTTGGAGCAGATGAGAACGATGGTTGCCGCAATGCCCATGGAGAAAGCCGAAATGACACTCGTGGTCATTGCCAACGTGGGACAAGTGCCCAGAATCAGAATCAGAACGGGATTTTCCTTCAGAATACCTCTGATCAGGATTCCCAATTTGGTTTCCTTGTTCATGCGTTTGCACCTCCCGTCAGAATGTTAAATGCTTGAAAGGCAATTTTGATCGCCCTTTGGTAACCGTCGGTGGTGTAGGTTGCCCCCGTAATGATGCCGGTGGTTGCAACGTCGCTTTCGGTTGCGCCCTTCCAAGCGTCATAGTAGTCTTCTGTCGCACACTTGTCGCCATAGCCGCGAGATTCATCGTGCGTGATGGTGCGACAATCGATGATTTTTGCATCTGCCGAGATCGAAACAAGGATGCTCATGGGCGTGTTGCTTCCTTTGCCGTATTCATCGTAGTGATGAGAGGAGAAGCCCTTGGCGCTCAACTCAAACACGTAGTTTCCCGTTTCGGTTTTCGAGATCTTTGTAATGGTGACGTATTTTGAGGAAATTGTAGGGATTTCTGCAATGTCGGTGGTCTTGGATGCCTTGTAAACGTCGTACGCCGCAGTTACGGTTGCCGCCGTTTCCGCATCGGTTTCGGGGGTGACGATCTCACCGTCGGCATTGACACCGACAAAGCGGTCACCGATCACAAAGACAAAGCCTTCCTTTGCGGGGGCTTCGTATACCGCCGTAACGCCTTCCAGAATTTCGGTGGCAAACCACTTGGTATAGGTCAGGTCGGTGGTGCCGAGCGCCGCATTGCAATTGTCTTGCAGGATCTTTTCGGGAGAGCGGAGATCAACCTCGCCGCCGTTGGCAACGATATATGCCTGCAGTGCCGCCTTAACGGCTTGCGCATACGCCTCGGAGGTGTAGGTGGCTTTGGTGACGAGGAACGGCTCAAAGTTGTCGGGATCGCTGACACCGGCGTATTTTCCGTTTGTTCCTTCAACAAGAGGGAATACCTTGTCGGAATATTCGGGAGTTTCACCGGAGGAGATCACTTTGGTTGCAACGATCTTTCCCTCGGTATCGATTCCGATCGACACGATAAGGTCGGGATATTTTCCGGTAACCGATGCCGTGAACACGAAACCGCCGTCGGCTTTGTATCCCGCAGTAATCGCGGAGGGATAACTACCGTCAATGGTCAGGGGGGTAAAGTTTTTGCCGCCCGGAAGAACCTCCGTAAGCGCTTTTGTTGCCGCGGCTTCCATTTTTTCACGGATGATGGGAGCTGTGACCGTATTGACAAGCGAAAGCATCAGTGCAACCGCAAGACAGATCGAGCAGAGGACGGCAATCGGCTTCCATTCGATTTTTTTCATTTTTGGGCACCTTCCTTTCCAAGCGGCTTTTTGGTACACCACTTTTCAATATAGGGGGAGATGATGTTCATAATGACGATGGCAAAGGATACGCCCTCGGCATAAGAACCCCAGAAACGAATGAGCACGGTGATGAGCGCACACCCAAGTGCAAACATGATCTTGCCGAGCTTGTTGATGGGCGTTGTGACGTAGTCGGTGATCATAAAGAATGCCGCGATCACAAGTCCACCGCCCAATACGTGGTAGAGCGCGGTAAGAGGATTCTGCGTGATCAAAAGCGCGAGCAGATAGGTCGCGCCAATGTAGACGGCGGGTTGTTGCCAGTAGATGACTCTTCTTGCAATCAGATAAATACCGCCCAACGTCAACAACAGGATGCTGGATTCACCGATGGCACCCGAACGGTTACCGATGAGCATATTCCAAAGCGTTTCGGGGTGCGCGACGCCGCTTTTCATTGCTTCCAGAGGGGTAGCACCGGCAACGACGTCAACGGTCGATTGAAAGAGCGTTAACGATCCGCCGCCGACCGAAGTCGCGAAGGCGAGCAACAAAAAGACACGCGCCGTTGCGGCGGGGTTTGCGAAGTTGCAACCGATGCCGCCAAACAGACATTTGACAACGACGATGGCAAAGATCGCGCCAACGGCACATTGCCAAAGCTCGGTCTTTGCGGGAAGCGTGAGGGCAAGGACCAAGCCCGTGACAACTGCCGAAAGATCGGTGACGGTTTGCTTCTTTTTGCACAGAAGATTAAAGAGCAGTTCGGATACTACCGAGGTACAAACGCAAACGGCGATGATCCAAAGCGCGTTCCAACCAAACAGAACGACGCTTGCGATAGCGGTGGGGGAGAGCGCAATGAGAACGTCACGCATAATGCTTTGTGTGGTGTCTTTTGCGTGGATGTGAGGAGATGCCGATACAATCAATTTTTCCATTTCCTAATCTCCTTTACTTCAGGCTTGCCTTGTGAGCTTTGTATTCGCGCAGTTCACGCTTGCCGATGCGGATGCTTTCAATCAAGGGCCGCTTGGCAGGGCAAACGAAGGCGCAACAACCGCATTCCATGCACAGATTGATGTTGCATGCCTCGAGACGCGCCATTTTGTCGTCGGTATTTTCAATTTCAAGCGCTTTGCAGAACTCGGTGGAATAGAGATGATGCGGACAAACGTCCACGCATCTGCCGCAATGGATGCAGGCGGGGGGGGTAGGGGGGATCGAATCCTTGACCGAGAGTGCAATGATGGCGTTGGTGGTTTTGGAGATCGGCTCCTCGGTCGACGCGGCGGTATGTCCGGTCATGGGACCGCCGTAAAATATTTTGCCGGGAGGGGTGAGGAAACCGCCGGTGAAGTCGATCAGATCACCAATCAAGGTACCGATGGGAGCAATGACGTTTTGGGGATTGCGAACGGCGCTTCCATCAACCGTGACGCACTTTTCCACCAGGGGCATACCTGTCTTGACGTACTTTGCAAAGCTTGCCAACGTGGTGACGTTCATGACGATC
>JAZRGI010000188.1:0-10375 GCA_045644105.1 Eubacteriales bacterium
GACTCCTTTAGCTTGGTAAGCGCGATCTTCGTTTCCGCCGCGGTTTCACCCAACAGAGAAGCAATCTCCTGAACGATTCTCATCTGCTTTTCTACGACGGTGTCGGCAACCTCAACGGTGTGTTTGTTGATTCTTGCTTTCTTCTCGCGTTCGGTTTCCTCATCGGTGATATCACGCATGATGCCGATCAACATACGGGAATCGGAATCATAGACGATGGTTTGCTCTACGTACTTTTTGTATTCGGGGAGGTAGGTGCGTTGAGCTCTTACGGTTCGTCCCGTGTTTCTGACCTGTACGAACAACGCGGGATCCAAAATGCGGACGACCGGTTCTCCGAGAATATCGGATGCCGAGCGGATGTTCATGATCTTACGCGCGGCGTTGTTGATCTGCTGAACCTCAAGGTTTTCGTTCAGTGCGATCAGACCGTTGGGCGTGTTGTTGACGATGGTATCGGAGAAACTCTCTGCCTTGTCCTTGAGGAAGGGGAGGCACATGGAGATCTCTGCTTTGCCCTGGATGACGGCGACCGCCTTGTCACGGCAGGAGTTATATCCGCAGGTACCGCAATTCAGCTCGTCCGAAGGTTTGAACTTGCCCATCTGACGCAATACCGACATGATCTCGGTTTCGGAGGGCATCTGCAGTTTGGGCTCGATATACGAGAAATTTTTCTTCAGTCTTGCGGGATCGGGTTGCGCAACGTCAAAATCACGTTCGCCGGCGTAATTGGCAACCTTGAGATAATCGCTGACAAGCGGTTTCTTGGTTCTGCTCATCACAGGTCCGCCGATACAACTTCCGATGCACGCCGACATTTCAATGAAGCACTTATGTATTTTTCCGTTCTCAAGGTCGTTGAGCGCGGTCATACAGTTCTCCACGCCATCAAGCGCAATATAGGTAAAACCCGGCGCATTTTGTGCCATTGTCTTTAAGACGCCGCCTGTGGTCGGGAAGAAGCGCGCGCGGCTCTTCTCATCGAAGTCGGTTTCAAGCTCAAGCTCGATGCGATCGGCTTCCAGCATTTTATCCAGTTCCTCAAAGGTCAAGACCGCATCAACGATTCCCTCATAGTATTCTGCCTCATCCTTTTTGGCGACGCAAGGACCGATGAAGACGGTCTTTACGTTCGGGATGCGTTGCTTGAGATCGCTGCAATGCGCCTGCATGGGCGACATTACGTCGGCAAGGTACTCAAGGCATTTTGGGAATTGTTTTTGGATCAACAGATTGATAGAGTGACAACAGGATGTGATGATGATGTCCCGCTCTTCCTCTCTGATCATTCTTTCATATTCGTTTTTGACAATCGTTGCGCCGATTGCCGTTTCCTCAACGTCATGGAACCCAAGCTTCTTGAGAGCGCGGCGCATGGACTCGATGCCGATGCCGCCGTAATTTGCGATAAACGAAGGGGCAAGACTGGCAACAACCGGATCACCCGATTGTATCAAAACGCGCACCTTCTCGATTCCGTCTGCGATCTCCTTGGCATTTTGAGGACACTGTACGACACAGTTTCCGCAAAGAATACACTCGTTACCGATAATGTGTGCCTGGTTTCCCGAAAAACGGATGGCTTTTATGGGACACTTTCTGACACAACGGAAACAAGACTTGCAGTTGGATTTTTTTAACGTTAAGCAATTTGCCATATTCGATTACCTCCTCTCGCTTTCGATGACGTCAAGGATGTTCTGCTTGAAGAATTCTCTGAAATTTTCGGTTGTGATACCAACGTGAACATCATCGTTTACCTGAACCGTAACGCCTACGCGATTGCACTTTCCAATGCAAAAGCTGCCGGACAATACGACCTCGTCTTCGATATGATGCTCCTCAATGGCTTTTTGAAATAGGTCTACAATGTCCTGCGAGCCTTTGAGATGGCAGGATGAACCAACGCAAATCTGAACGATAAACATATCCTTATACCTTTGCTAAAATTTCGTTGGTAAAGAATTCAACAACGGTTTCGGGAGAAACCGAATGAAAGGCACTGTCAACCGTTACGCATACACCCTGTTGGCAGTTACCAAGACAGAAGGTGCCGCCAAGCTCTACCTTGTCTTCAAGCTTGTTTTCCGCAATCAGCTTCTGAAGTTGTTCTACAACCTGTCTGGAACCTTTAATGTGGCAGGAGCTTCCAATACATACTGTAACTTTCATAAATTTCAATCCTCGCATTTATTTTTATTTTTTTATTTGTGAATTTAAGTGAGCAAGCGAAAGTGCTAAATTCTCTTGCTTCAACAGGATGTCTGTGGGCACCGTGAGTGCGCAGGGAGCAAAATTCCAAATTGCCTTGATCCCGCATTCCACAAGCATGTCGCAAACTTCCTGAGCGGATCCTTGACCAACCGTAATGATGCCGATTTTTATGTGATGCTCGGCACAGTAATCCTTAAGCTGCCTGATCGGCAAAACCGATTTGTTCTGACTGATTTGAAACGCCTTTTCGTTACAATCGAATCCGGCAAGAACCCGAATGCCGAAAGCCTCAAAGCCTTGATAATCCAACAGTGCCTTTCCAAGTTTTCCGGCGCCGATCAGTACGGCGTTTGTCAAACCCTCGTATCCGAGATGGCGTTCAAGGTCGTTGATGAGCTTGACTCGGTCGTAGCCGATTTTGGGCTTTCCGCGCCCGCTGATCAATGCGAGGTCCTTGCGAACCTGAACCTCGCCAAGCATTAGCCCACGCGCAATTTTGGGCGCCGATATGGTTGCATCCTGCTCATCGGGCAATTCCTTCAGGTATTGTATGTAAAGAGGGATACGCCCCAATGTTGCCTTGGGGATAGAGTAGCTCTCCATATTGAACCTCGTCCTTTCCGAGCTTTTTTTCTGTGCTTTTGTGCCGACGGTTGACATAGTATATAATATTGAAGCATTCAATCGATATACTTTTAATCGATATGTTGCATATCGATTAAAAAACCGCCAATAAATGCCATTTAAACAACCTGAAATTGAAGCTTAAATGGCGGACACAAGATTGACAAAATCTTAACACTCTACATTATAACACAATGATTGATAAATTTCAATAGTTTTTTTGAATTTTTTTTAAAATATTACCAAAAAAGATGGGCTTTTTGAAATAACCCATCTTAAATAAATAAGGAAAGAATATTCGATTCAGTTTTTTTGACGGTGCGCGCAGAGGTCGTTCAAGGGACAAGTGTCACATTTTGGGGCGCGCGCCGAGCAGACGTCACGTCCGAACTGGACGATCCGGTGGCAAAAATCGCAACGCTCCTTTGGAGCAACAAGCTCGTTCATGATGCGCTCTACCTTGAGGGGGTCTTTAAGCGATTCGGGGTACATCCCAAAGCGACCGCAGATACGGATGCAATGCGTGTCGGCAACGATGCCTCCTTTTTGGTAAAGATCACCCAAAAGCAGATTGGCAACCTTGCGACCGACGCCGGGGAAGCGCAGAAGCTCCTCCATCGAATCGGGGATTTTTCCGTTGAATTCGTTGACCAACATGGTACACGCGTCCTTTGTGTTTTGTGCCTTGACGCGATAAAGACCGCAGGGACGAACGTAGGATTCGATCTCCTCAATGCTTGCCTTTGAGAGGGCTTCGGGAGTCGGAAATGCCGAAAACAGATCACGGCAGACCGCATTGACACGCGCGTCGGTACACTGTGCCGAAAGTCGCCCCATGATCAAAAGCTTCCAGGGTTCGCCTTGCCACTCCAGTGCGCAAATTGCCTGTGGATAGATCTCCTTCATTCGTTCGACGATCTTTGTCATTTGTTCTTTTTTTTGCTGTTGTGTCATCTCCGCACTCCATTCACATCCGATATTGTATCTTAATTATAACAAAAGCGACGAAAAATGTCAACAGTCTGCGAAAAAGCAATATTTTGAATGGATCGGAGCTGCAAAGAAAGCGTTGTTTTTTGAAAAATATAATAAAAAAATATTTTTTTTTTTTGAAAATCCTATTGCTTTTTTAAAACAAGTATGCTATAATGTTTTGGTATGATAATGAAGCGTGAAAAAGCGTTTGTTTTTGAAACGCATGATTGGAGGTAAAAAGATGCTTGTACAGTATTTGATTGGTGGAGCAATGATCGCTCTTGCCGTTGTGTTGATCGCAATGATTCTGCAGCAGACCGGAAAAGAGCAAGGTCTTTCCGGCGCCATTTCCGGCGGTAGCACCGAAACCTATTTTGGTAAGTCGGGTGGATCCACAAAGGAAAAGCGTTTGTTCAGATGGACGGTTGCCGGCTCGGTTGCATTCGTTGTTCTGTCTTTTGCATTGACCATTCTGGTATACGTAGCAAACGCAAAATAAATAAGGCGTTTTATGGAGAAGAGCTTGTATGTATCATACAAGCTCTTTCTTCGTATCCGATTCAAAACTGATATATGGCGCGGTGATCCGCCAATACCCGTCTTTTGAACGAAAAGTAATAATAGCGGCGTATCAGAAAGACGTTGTCATATTCCTCGCGTGCGGTGGTGTAAAAACCTTTGCCGGCAATTCCTGTGGGCGAGAGCAGATAAGGTGACACAAGAATGACTGCATATCCCATTGCGCGCAGATCTTTGACGTGTTGCAAAAGGAATGGAGTATTGATTGCCTCCGGAAAGATGACATATATCCGTTTCTTTGCAAGTTGTTGGGATAGAAGACGGTTGGTGTGGCGCGATGCCAACGCGGCGGCAAGCAAAACGGCGACAATGCCGATCAGAAGCAGGGGAAGTGTCGCAAGCAAGAGCGTGGCGGAAAGCAGAACGAAGGTTCCCGTTTGCAGTGCCGTAAAGAGAATCGTAAAAATACGAACGGTCAGAGCGACCGCGCGAAAACGGCGTGTCAGTGTCAGTACGTGTTGCCATTGCAGGTAAAGCGGAGTGGAGCGCAGGCGGTCGTAAAGATCGGAAAAGAAGTAACGTTTTTTCGCGCTCTTTTGATTTTGATTTGCTCTTACCAAGAGGTGCGATGCCGACTCTTGCCGTTTTGTCATGAGTCGAAGCTTGTTTTTTCGTTTTTTTTGAAAGAAAGTGCTGTCATAAAAAAAGGAAAGCGCATAGCCATTCACCTCCTGCGTTTGATTTTTTAACGCAATTGTTGACGAGAGGTGCCGAAAAAATTCAAAAAGCTATTGTAAAATTCTATAAAATTTGGTATAATAAAAAATGTGTGATTGATTGTGGCATTTGGATGCCGCAAAAGCGGGAAGGGAGGCGCGGAGTTTGCCGAGAACAAAACGCGAGTTGCCAAGTGTGCGGTTGTTGAGGCAATCGGTTGGTGACGTACTCGCGACACGCGAGAATCGATTGATCCTGATCAAATCGCAGATCCTTCTTCTGTTATTCGTTGCACTTCACGTTGCCCTGACACAGGTTCTTTCACAACTTCAATCCATCTTATCCTCTGTTTCCGCGGTTGCGTATTTGCTTTTTGCGCTATACGTTTTGTTGCTCGTTGCGGTTTGGACGTTGCTGACGTTGCCTGCCGTGATCGGCTTTTTGCGCTTGGCGAGAGAGATGGAGCAGGGACGGATTGCGGTAACGGCAGATCTGTTTGCGGTGTTTTCCGAAAAGCATCTCTATCGGGAATCCATCCGGTTATCGTGGCGTGTTTTATGGCGTGTTTTTGTGACCGTGTTGCTTGTGAAAGCAACGGTTTGCTTTTCTTCCTATTATTTTGCGGGGAACTTGGCGGCGGGTTTGATCTGCGGCATTGTCGTGTTGTTTGAACTGATTGGCGGTGTTTGTTTGATCTTTCACGGTTTTCCGTTGCTTGCCGAGTTGCTTGAAGGGGAGCGTAGACTTCATTCGAAGAGATTGCCTGTTTTCAAAGGCTCGATCCGTACGGGTGTCCACTTTTTTACGGGCTTTTTGCCATGGCTCTTGCTTGGCATTCTTTCGTACGGCATTCTTCTCCTGGGGGACGTTGTGCCGTGTATGGCAGTGGCATATTTTCGGTATTGCCGCGTGTTAAAGGAACAAAATTTGAATATCCATTCGGAGGAATAATAAATATATGAGTGAGAAATTTTATTTGACAACGGCGATTGCTTATGCATCGCGCAAGCCGCACTTTGGCAATACCTATGAGGTGATCATGAGCGATGCGGTGGCAAGATATCAGAGAGCCTGCGGTAAGGACGTCTTTTTCTGTACCGGTACCGACGAGCACGGTCAGAAGATCGAAAACCTTGCAAATGAGCAGGGAATTACGCCGAAGGCGTACGTTGACGGTGTAGCAGGTGAGATCAAGGGTATCTGGGATCTGATGAACTCCAGCTATGACTACTTTATTCGTACCACCGATCGCAACCACGAGGAAGCCGTGGCAAAGATCTTTAAAATTTTCTATGAAAAGGGCGACATTTACAAGAGCGAGTACGAAGGTTGGTATTGTACGCCCTGCGAATCCTTCTTTACAAATACGCAGGCAGAGGGCGGCAAATGCCCTGACTGCGGCCGCGATCTGACGCAGGCAAAGGAGGAAGCATACTTCTTCAAGATGAGCAAATATGCCGACCGTTTGATGAAGCATATCGAGGATCATCCTGAATTTATTCAACCGGAGCTGCGCAAAAAGGAGATGGTCAACAACTTCCTCAAAGCCGGCTTGCAGGATCTCTGCGTTTCGCGCACCTCGTTTACCTGGGGTATTCCGGTCGATTTTGATAAGCGCCACGTCGTTTACGTTTGGTTGGATGCTCTGACCAACTATATCACCGCGCTTGGATACGATCCCAATAAGAGTTTTGAGGAGCAAAGCGAGCATTTTCGCAAATATTGGCCTGCCGACGTGCATATCATCGGTAAGGATATTCTGCGCTTCCACACCATCTATTGGCCAATCTTCCTGATGGCGTTGGATCTGCCTCTTCCCAAAACGGTATTTGGTCACCCGTGGTTCAATTTCGGCATGGATAAGATGTCCAAATCCAAGGGCAACGTTATTTATGCCGACAAGCTTGCCGAGCATTACGGCGTTGACGGTGTCCGTTATTATGCACTTTCGGAAATGCCTTTTGCCTCCGACGGTTCGATCACCTATGAGGCGGTTATCAAACGTTATAACATGGATCTGGTGAACAACCTCGGTAACCTTGTGAAGCGCACGCTTGACATGGAAAAGAAATATTTCGGTAAGATCGTTCCCACGCCCGGAGCGGAGGAGGGAACCGATGCCGAATTGAAGGCGGCGTGTGTGAAGGCTTATACCAATATGCGCACTTGCATGGACGGGTATCATATTGCGGATGCGTTGGAAGGCATTTTTGAAATGTTGAGCCGCGCAAACAAGTATATCGACGAAACGACCCCCTGGTCATTGGCAAAAGACGAGGCAAACAAAGCGCGTCTTGGAACGGTGCTTTACAATTTGATGGAAGCCATCCGTCAGGGTGCCGTTATGTTGAGTCCTTTTATTCCCGCAACTGCAGAGGAAATCCTCAACGAGTTGAACACCGACAAGCGCGATTTTGCTTCGCTTGCGGATTTTGACGGCATGATGCCGGGCGCCGAAGTGGGAGATTCCAAGGTTCTCTTTGCCCGTGTGGATGAGGAAAAGGAATTGGCGGCATTTGAAGCCGAGCGCCAAGCCCAGATCGCAGAGGCGGAGGCGGCGGAAAAGGCGAATGCCATTCCCGAAAAGCCCGAAGGATGCGCCTTGATCGGTATTGAAGATTTTATGAACGTTGAGCTTCGCACCGCTAAAATTCTGGAGTGTGAAAAGGTGCCGAAGGCAAAGAAGCTGCTCAAACTGAAGGTTGACCTCGGATACGAACAAAGACAGGTTGTTTCGGGAATCGCCAAGTGGTATACCCCCGAAGAACTGATCGGTAAGCGCATCATTCTGGTTGCAAATCTCAAGCCGGCAACACTTTGCGGTATTGAGTCCAACGGCATGATCCTTGCATCGGGTGAGGAAACGGTTCGTGTGGTATTCCTGGATCCCAACACTCCTCTGGGTGAGCGTGTCAGATAAGGGTCGCTCAACCGTTTGGAACTGATTCTTTGAAAGGAACACGGCGGAGGCTTGGAAAACGGGCTTCCGCCGCGAGTGTAAAGTATGAAAATTACCGTTATCGGATGCGGAAGATGGGGATCCTTGATTACGTGGTATTTAAACCGTTTGGGACACGAAATGACCTTGTACGGTCGTACATCCTCTCCGCATATGCAGGAATTTTTGCAGACGCGGGCAAATGGTCTGTTGACCTTACCGGAAGAGGTAACGCTTTCCACCGATCTTTCTTGCGTGGAAGATGCCGAAGCGATTATTATTTCCATCAACTCGCAGGGATTGCGCACACTGTTGCGCGACGAGCTCGCTCCGCGTAATATCCAATCAAAAACCATTGTGCTTTGTATGAAGGGGATCGAGATTGCAACCGGAAAACGACTTTCCGAGGTGGTGGAGGAGCTTTTGGATCCTTCCAATCGCGTGGCGGTTTGGTTAGGTCCCGGACACGTTCAGGAGTTTTATAGCGGCATTCCCAACTGCATGGTGATTGACAGTCGCGACGAGGATGTCAAATTGCAGCTCGTAGAGGCTTTTTCCGGAGAACTGATCCGTTTTTATTACGGGCAGGACCTGATCGGAAACGAGATCGGTGCTGCCGCAAAGAACGTCATTGGAATTGCGGCGGGCTTTCTTGACGGTATGAGGCTCTCTACTCTGAAGGGGGCGTTGATGAGTCGCGGTACGAGAGAGATCGCAAGACTGATCGAGGCAATGGGTGGAAATCCCTTCTCAGCGTACGGGCTTTGCCATTTGGGAGATTATGAGGCAACCGTCTTCTCGAAATTTTCGCACAACCGACAGTTTGGCGAAAGCTTCATTCAGGGCAAGCCGTTTGAGTCGCTTGCGGAGGGTTACTATACCGCCGCCGCATTGCACGGACTTGCAGAGCGATATCACGTCGATCTTCCTATTTGTGACGGCGTGTACCGCGTTTTGTATGAGAATGCAGATTTTAAAAAGGAAATGGACTGCCTGTTTCAACGGAGTCTGAAAAACGAATTTTGACGTGACGGAGGGGAGAATTCTTTGAAAAAAGGGTTTTCTCCTCCTTATGATTATAAGGAGAATCTATGAGAATTTTTGACACGCACGCGCATTATTTTGACGATCGCTTTGTCCGTGAAGCGGATGGTGGCGCCGACGCGCTTTTACGGGAATGGATGCCCGATCCGGTTGCGCGGGTCATCAACGTCGGCACAAGCTGCGAAAGCTCTCGCAAGGCGATTGCACAGGCGGCGCAATATGAAGGAATGTATGCGGCGGTTGGGATCCATCCGGAGGATTGCCATCGAATTGCCGACAGGGAGGCGGCATTGGCAGAGCTTGAGGCGATGTTGCGCGATCCCGACGAGCGATTGAAGAACAAAATCGTGGCGATCGGAGAGATCGGACTTGACTACCACTACGAAAATTACGGCGAAATACCGATGGACAAGCAAAAGCAGGCGTTCTTTTTTGAAGCACAGATGCAACTTGCCGAACGTTTTGGACTTCCCGTTGTGATCCACGATCGTGAGGCGCACGGTGATTGCTTTGAAACGATCCTGCGTCATCCGAACGTGCACGGTGTTTTTCATAGCTACAGTGGCAGTGCGGATATGGCAAGAGAGCTTGTACGACGCGGGTGGTATATTTCTTTTTCGGGTACGTTAACCTTTAAGAATGCGAGTCGTGTGCGTGAGGCGGCGCTTGCCGTTCCGCATGACCGATTTCTGATTGAAACCGATGCACCCTATCTTGCTCCGCATCCTATGCGCGGAAGATTGAATCATTCGGGACTTTTGGTGCATTCGCTTGAAACCCTGGCAGGACTTTGGGAATGTTCTTCTGATGAAGCGGCTGAAAGGACGTACCAAAATGCCATGAGGTTGTTTTTTTCCTGATCTTCACAAGGTTTTGTTGAAATTACACAAAAAATATTGATATAATTCTACACGAAGTATTTGAAAAGTTGATAGAAACTATTGAAAAATCTCTTTTTGTATTGTATAATAAAAGAAAGTGGGTGTGTTCGGTAAGGAAAAATCCTGCCGAAACGGTGATTTTTTTCGTCTCCGCGGTATCGTTTTTTTCACGGCGTCCACTAATTGAATGAAAGGTACTTCAAAAAGGATTACTACAATGGCTAAGATTGAAACAAAGAACATCAGAAACGTTGCATTGCTGGGACACGGCGGCTCGGGAAAGACTTCTCTTGCCGAGGCAATGCTTTATATTACCGGCGAAACCGATCGTCTGGGCAATACGAATGCAGGAAATACGGTTTGTGACTTTGACGCTGAAGAAACCGCAAGAAAGATCTCGATTTCCGCAGCCGTTGCGAATATGATGTGGAAGAACGTGAAGATCAACGTCATTGACACC
>JAZRGI010000189.1:0-1920 GCA_045644105.1 Eubacteriales bacterium
CTCTTCGGCTGAACTGCAGCGTGGACATCATTGACGTTCCAGGTTACGCACCGCACCGCAATGACGACGGTATGAAGCTTTTGGCAAGGGATGCTGCCGCACGGTTGTTGCCGAACGGTGAGATTCCATTTAGCGACAAGATCGGGTCGGGAAGCACCGATATGGGCGATCTTTCCTGCTTGATTCCGATCGTACACCCGTACGCCGCAGGTCAGACGGGAGCATCGCACGGAAGCGACTATCAGCTGTCCGATCCCGAAGCCGCTTGCGTGACGAGCGCAAAGTGGCAGGTGACGATGCTTTTCATGCTTTTGGAGAACGGTGCAGAACGAGCGCGCCGTATCCTTGATGACTTTGTTCCGCGCTTTGCTTCGCGCGAGGAATATTTTGCCTATCTTGATAGATTGGAACGATCCGGAGATCGCATCCAATATGCCGAGGATGGCAGTGTGAGGGTGGATCTTTCATAAGTGACAACAGAAAAGTGAGCCGATACGTGTTAACACGTATCGGCTCACTTACTTTGATATTTTAAAGATACTTTTCCTTGACCACCGTCACGGACTTGATATCATATTGTTCAAACAGTCTGACGTCTGCCTCTGTAATCGATTCACCACTGATGACGATGGGGACGGCGGGAGGGCAGGACACCGTTGGAGATGCCAGAATGCGACCTACCGCATCGCAAGGGGCAATCATTTCTCGCGGGGAGAGAAGGGCTTCACGGATCGGCAAAACCGACGGGTGCGGTGTGGGTGCGAGCGCAACGGGGGGAGCGATGGGCGCACGCAACGGGAGTGAGAAAAGCGCGTCGGCAAGGCGGTGGTGTTGGTCATCACCGTTTTCGGGTGTCACCATGAACACCAGATACTCGGCATCGGCAAACTCGCATTCAATGCGACGTGTGCGCAAATACGATGCCAATTCGTTGCCCGTATAGCCAAATGCCGTGGCGTGAAGAACGAGCTTCAGAGGCTCGCAATCGATCGCTTTGATACCTTTTTCGTTGAGGGCTTTGCCGAGAAAAGTCAGCTTGGTGACGGATTCGGAAAGTCTTTCGCGGTAACCGTCGGCAAGATATCGATTGCAAAGGTCGAGCGATTGCAGGATCAGATAAGAAGGACTTGTGGAGGCAAACAACGCCATCGCATCGCGCGCATTCTCCAAATAGGAAGCGGGCGCCTTTTTTGAAACGTGCAGATAGGCGGCTCCGGTGAGCGCGGGGAGTGTTTTGTGCGCCGAGTCGCAACACATTGTAGCACCCAGGGCAATCGGATGGCGCGACGGATGCAGAAACTGCAGGTAGGCTCCGTGCGCATTGTCGACCAAAAGCGGGACACCGTAGCCATCGCACACGTCGGCAATCGATGCGATATCGGCAACCGATCCGAGATAGTCGGGGGAGGTCAGGTAGACCGCCTGCGGCAATACCGCGGCGTTTTTGAGTGCATCGGCAACCTGCAGGGGTGTGATCTCGCAGCTGCACAGATGCGAGGGCGTTTGGGGATAGAGCCACTCGACGTCGAGATCCAACAGAGCGGCGGCATAGACAAACGCCTTATGCGCGTTACGTGCGGCAAGAATGCGCGGTCGGTTTGAGGTCGCGCGGTCCTGTGTGACCAGACGAAGCATTGCCTTGATGCAAAGTGTCGATCCTTCGGTGGAGTAGTAGGTATGCGCAGTACCAAAGAGTGCGGTTGCATGGTTCTCGCTTTCCGCAATGATACCGTCGGCTTGGGAAAGCACGTCGGCACCGTCGATCTCGGTCAGATCGTAGGGTTCACATCCGAGGAAGGGAACCCCCTTATGTCCCGGCATATGGAAGCGCGTAACGTCGCTTTCGGCATATTGCCGTGCAAAATCTACGATGGGGGTTTTCATGCGTCCTCGGACTCTGCTACCTGCATCATGACAGCG
>JAZRGI010000190.1:0-2480 GCA_045644105.1 Eubacteriales bacterium
CGGAAAACGCATATCCGGACGCCACCACGCTGGCGGTATCGTTCACAGAAGTACCGGCCCAGATGCCGTAGGCAATATCGCTCATCCGCAGCGCTCTGCCCATAATGGGATACAGCGCGACCATCACCATGTCAAAGAGGAAGGTAGAGGACATTGCAAACGCGATATCCTTGTCCTCTGCATCAATGACGGGGGCGATTGCCGCTACGGCGGAGCCTCCGCAAATACCGGTTCCTGCAGAGATCAGATTGCCGAGTTTCCAATTCAGTCCGAACAGTTTGCGGACAAAATATCCGCCGCCAAAGCACATGGCAAAGGTGAAGATTATGACGAGGAAGGTCATTTTGCCAACCGACATAATGGTACCCACCGAAAGCGAAGCACCCAGGAGAATAATGGCAAGCTTCAGGATCTTTTTGGAGGTAAACTTGAGTGCCGGCTTGATCCATGCGGGGTGGAAAAAGCTATTGATGATGGTGCCCATAAACAAGGCAATGATGGAGGCTCCAAGCAGTTCTCCGGGAATCAGTTTCTCAACGAGGATCGACACGCCGGCTACCGCAAAGCAGATTGCAATGCCAAGCAACAGGGTAAGACATTCTTTTGTTTTGGTATTCATATGGAACTCCGTTTGATGTTTTTTATTTTTTAGTTAACCCATCAAAGCACAGGTGTTTTCATCGGAGTATTCGATCTCCTCCGAAATGATGCTTGCGAGGGTGGCAATCTCCGATAACGATTCCGCCGCCTGGGTGCAGATGAGAGAAGCGAGCAGACCTTCGCAAAACAGACAAAACGCCAACCGCTCGCGAAAATCATCGTCGTCCAATGCCTCAGTGCAGTGACGGTAGACGAAATACGCCAAAAAGCGTTCCAAATATTCGTCCATGCCGTCGGGGCGGCGTGATGCGGAATATTGCAGAAACAGGGCTTTGTGATCGGCGTTTAGATATTCCATTGACGCAAGGATCTCCAAATAGTGGGAGTCCTCGCCAACGTCGATTGAGAAGTCGCGGTAGATGGAGGATAGGCGTTCAGAGTAGCTTTTAGTGACGTCCTGCAATCGCGCGTAGACTTCTGTGCGCCACGCGCGACCGTCAAAGGCAACGTCGTCTTGATCGGCGTCTGCGTCGCCGATCTCTTCAAAAGTCGCATAGTCGGGAGAGGAGAGGACAAGCCTTGCCGCCTCGGGGCAGGACATACCAAGACCGACCTCGGCAACGCTTGTAAAATTGTAAAATCTCGGATGCTCGCGGCAGATGTCGCAAAGAAGATCCTCCCCCTCGTTGAGAATGATCTTGCAAAGTCCGCGTTCGTCAAGATGCGGGCATCGGTCACACTCGCCAAGCCGAAAGTGCGGTGTGTCCTCCATTGCGATACTGTCACGAATGATGGAAGCGTAGGAACTTTCCAGTTTTTGGTATTTTTTCAAGGTTTCCTTGTCAACGTCTATCTCCCAACCGATGCAGCAGCTATGCTCACACCGATCGGCAATGCATCGAAAACGCTTGTAATATGCAGGGGCGTAAAGCTTCATGACACATACCTTTCCGCGGGGAATTTTATCAAACTATTATATCACAATTTTTAAAGATTTCAAGCAATTTGCCTCCAAATCACGCCGAGGAAATAACTTTAAGACGCGGGGATAGACTTATCCATTGGTGGCGACGAGAACAACCCTTGACCGCTGTCTTCCGGGGTGCTGCTTCATGCTTGCAAACGAATCTACGTAAAAACAAGTTAAAACAAAGATTTATTATCCCCCATATACTTGACGATGTTCTTCAATCCATCGTCGAACGATAAGAACGTTTTTTCTTGACCTTTTATTTCCGCGATATAATAGAAATCCGAATCCATATAGATCCAAGTTGAGCATTTTACGGTGATTTTATCACCCTCGAGTATTTCATTGTTGGCAAGGTGTTCCTCGAGAATATCGCAATTATCACCTACTAATTCCAATCTAATTTCTTCATTGTTCGATTCGAAAGGCTCAAAAGCAGATTTTTCAACTGTTACATACAGATAAATACGATCATCAACTTTTTCAAATGAGCAAAAAATCGCATCAACATCATAATAATTGTCTTTATTGTTTAGATGCTCTCGCATAATTCCATTATAACCGATACAAGCGGTCATGCTTAACAAAAAGATAAATGTAAGTAAAAACAATAACGATTTTTTCATTTCGCATTCTCCTTTGCCGTGTTGATGGAGGTGATGCCGCCTTTCCGTTCTCATTATACCACAAAATTGCGGGGATTGCAAGGGGTTGCGAAGCAAATCACGCCACAAGGCGTGTCCGTTTGCGCGAAGCGCAACTTCATTTACGGCAAAGCCGTAACTTCATTGGGCGCAAGCCCACTTCATTTGAGGCAACGCCTCAACATCGTTCATTTGTGCCGCGCGGGGCGGCAATGAAGTTGAGCTTACGCTCAAAGGATGTTGCGTGTGCCACGCAAATGATGTTG
>JAZRGI010000191.1:0-6969 GCA_045644105.1 Eubacteriales bacterium
CCTTCGGCAATGCCTTTGCCGCAACACAACTGCGAGCGGGCTTCTCGGTAAAGTATGCACCGTAAATCTCATTGAACGCCGCAAAATCGGCAATATCTGCCAAAAAGCAGGTGGTTTTGATTGCCTTTGCATAGCAAGAACCTGCCGCCTCCAAAACCGCGCCAAGATTCTTCATCACCTGCTCGGTCTGTCCCTTAACGTCAGTGGCTACGATGTCCCCCACCGCCGGATCGATTGCGATCTGTCCCGACGTATACACCAAATTTCCAACTACGACCGCCTGCGAATAGGGCCCGATTGCCGCAGGTGCCTTTTCGGTTGCTATCTTTTTCATATTTTTTATCCTCACTTTGAGTTTGATATTGATTTGCGATCAAGACAATCCGAGCCACTCATCCTGCCAACGAACCGTTAAACGATCCACACCGCGGATGCCCTCTTCAAAGGTCAACGGCAAAATCGTGTAGCCCGACGTTTTGAGATCATTGGGTACCCAATGGTCGAGCATCAGATACTGCTTTCCATTGACCTCGAAAATATAACTGCTTTGCGCGCCAAAAGTTGAACGCGCATGCTTTCCCTCACAGGGGTTGTCATATAGCTTCCATTTTCCCATAATATGCGAACAAACGGCATAAAGCGCGGCATTGGGCAACCACCCGGTGCATCCGGACGAAACCATATAATACATTCCCTTATGAATACAAACCGCAGGAGCCTCACGCTCCTGATCCTGTAACACCGAAACGTACATTCCGTCAAAATCAAGGTAGTCATCGGTCAGGCGCGCAACGTTCATCGTTTTATTCCAATCTTTGGAATGAAAAACGTATGCCGTGCCGTCGGTGTCAACAAACACCGTCATATCTCGTGAATCCTGCTTGTTGGGACGCTTAACGCTTACCAAAGCAAACGGACCAACCGGCGTATCCGAAACAGCAAACCCAATGGAAGCCTTGGTATAGTCGGCGCTATCCACGTGTGCAAGCATGACAAACTTCTTGGTTTTGGCGTTGTAGACCACCTTTGGGCGCTCCAACACACGGGAGGGATGAATGGGGCTTTTTTCATTCTCATGATCCGCCGCCAAGGCAAGTCCGCGATACTTCCAATCATGCAGATTGGTTGACGAATAGCAAGAAATGCCCACCACGTCAACGCGACAGGTTCCGGGGCAGTTATCGATTCCCTTGTGCTCGCCATACCAATAATAAACACCCTCGTGTGACAATATACAACCGCCGTGTGCTTGAATGGGATTTCCATCCACGTCAAGCCACATTTGCCCGTTTTTCATGACCTATGCCCCTTTTCTCTTTCAAAAATCAAAGCAGTTTGAATCCGGCATCTCTCAACGCCGCCTCGATCTGATGAATATGTTCAAAGTTTCTTGTTTCCAGAATGATGCGCAAATAGCAACCGTTTACGTCCGATCCCTCGTTTGCACGCTCGTGATGTACCGAAATGACGTTTCCGCCAAGATCGGCAATGATACGGGAAACGTCCTTAAGCTGTCCCGGCTTATCAACCAACTCGATCATCAGTTGACTGGTTCTGCCCGACATCAGAAGACCGCGGTTGATGACACGCGAAAGGATCGTCACATCAATGTTACCGCCCGAAAGCAGGCAGACCACCTTTTTGCCCTTGATATCAAGCTTTCCAAACATTGCCGCTGCCACCGAAACCGCGCCTGCGCCCTCGGTAACAAGCTTATGTTGCTCCATGAGTGCCAAAATTGCCGCCGAGATCTCGTCATCGGTAACCGTAACGATCTCATCCACGTATTTTTGACAGATCTCATAGGTCAGATCCCCCGGTTGCTTCACCGCAATACCGTCGGCAATCGTACGCACGTTGGTAAGTGTTTCGATCTTACCGTTATGAACCGAGTTTGCCATAGAAGGTGCGCCGTGAGCCTGTACGCCATACACCTTGACGTCGGGCTTGATCATCTTGATGGTATAAGCAATACCCGAAATCAATCCGCCTCCGCCGATCGGCACGATCACCGCATCCATATCGGCAAGCTGCTCCATCAGCTCAAGCGCAATGGTTCCCTGTCCTGCTATAACGTCCTCATCGTTAAACGGATGAATAAAAGTATATCCGCACTCATCTCGAAGCTCAAGCGCCTTGCGATAGGCATCGTCATAAACGCCCTCTACAAGACATACCTGTGCACCGTAGCTCTTGGTTGCCTCTACTTTAGAGATGGGGGCTCCGTCAGGCAAACAGATGACCGCCTTGATCCCGTTTCTCTGTGCCGAGAGCGCAACGCCCTGCGCATGGTTGCCCGCCGAGCAGGCAATGACACCGCGTGCCTTTTCTTCCTCGGAAAGACGCGACATCTTATAATAGGATCCGCGCACCTTAAACGATCCGGTAATCTGCAAGTTTTCGGTTTTCAAATAAATCTGCGCATCGGGACAAAGCTTGGGAGCATAAATGACGTCGGTCTTTCTGACCACATTCTTGAGCGCGTAGCTTGCGCGATACACGTTATCCAATGTAAGCATCGTATTCGTATCCTTTCTCGGTTACAAAAGACTGTCTATAAATTGCTCGGCACAACGGGGGGAGCGATGTCCACGATTCAAAGCAAATGCTTCCGCCTCGATTTCCAAAGCGGCTACGTCTTTTACAATCCCCTTTTTTTCCGCCAATTCGCGGACGATCTGCAAATAAAGTGCCTTGTTTGGCTTTTCGTAGCGAATGGCAAGACCAAAGCGCGCTGAAAGGGAGAGCAACTCCTGCATGGTATCGTTGCGATGCACGTCGGTTCCCTCGCGGTCATCGAAACACTCGCGTACAATGTGGCGACGGTTGCTGGTGGCATAGATCACCGCATTGGACGCCTTTGCCGATGCCGATCCCTCCAATGCCGCCTTCAACATACTGAAGCTATCATCATTACGGTTAAAGGAAAGATCGTCAATGAAAATAATAAATTTAAGCGGATTACCGTTGATCTTCTCCATCACATACGGCAAGAACGACATTTGATCCTTGCGAAGCTCGATCAAACGTACGCCCTCTTCAAAAAATCGGTTTGCAACGGCTTTGACCGTAGAAGATTTTCCGGTTCCGGCATCTCCGTAAAGCAATACGTTGGCGGCGGGCTTACCGTCCACAAACGCCTGCGTATTGGCGATGACACGCGCTCTTTCGTTCTCATATCCGGTAAACGACGTCACACTGATACTGTCTGCACTGGTGATCGGCTCAATTTGGTGATCCGACGAATCAGACAGACGAAACATACCGTGAGATGCAAACATACCGTATCCGTGCTTTCCGATATCGGCAACACGCGCGTTATATTCATCGGAAAGATCAACCTCACTCGACGAAAATCCCGCAACGGAAATACCGCCCAAAAGCTCCGAAAAATCGCTTTGTGATAGCGATGCAAGGAGAGAAATCGTATCCAACTCACGCGCTACCGAAGCCTTGATATGAGAATTGACTTCCCCACCTGAAGCAACCGAGGTAACGTAAACGTTTTCATCCTCGAATACCATCTGTCGGACACAAGCGGTCAGATCTCCGCCTCCGCGATAGATCTCAAGAACAAATCGACTATACGCGTCAATGCGGTCTGTCGTCGTCGAGAAATCATACAATGCGCGGATCAATGGTTTTTTCAAAAGTCCGCGAAATACACACAGTGCTGAAAGACGCGGCATCAATTCGGCAATTCTTGATTTTGACATAAAACGCCTCTTCAGATCTGTTCCAGAATTTTATCGGTGATCTCCTCTGTGGAGAGCGCGGGCGCACCGTGCGCAAGATCTGCAGTACGGTAACCTGCATTCAAAACCGCGTCAACTGCGTTTACAATATCCTCGGATTCCTTCGAGAGTCCAAAGGAGTGCAAAAGCATCATCGCCGCTGAAAGAATGGTGGCAATGGGGTTTGCCTTGTGTTGACCTGCAATATCGGGTGCAGAGCCGTGGATCGGCTCGTAAAGACCGCGTGTGCTCTCACCAAGCGAAGCCGACGGCAACATACCGATGGAACCGGTGATCTGCGATGCCTCGTCCGAAAGAATATCACCGAACATATTGGAGGTCACAATTACGTCAAACTGTGCGGGGTTGCGAACCAACTGCATAGCGGCGTTATCTACCAACATATCGCTATAGGCAACCTCCGGATACTTTTCGGCGGTTTCGTGCATAATCTTTCTCCAAAGTCTGGAGGACTCCAACACGTTTGCCTTATCAATGCTGGTTACCTTCTTGGAGCGCTTCATCGCGGTTTCAAACGCGACCTTGGCAATTCTCTCAATCTCCATACGGCTATAGCACTCAGTGTCATAGGCTTCCTCGCCCCACTTGCCCTCTCGCATACCGCGCTCACCGAAATAGATACCGCCCGTCAGTTCACGAACGATCATAATATCAAAACCGTTAGCGACGATGTCCTCACGCAGGGGGCACTCCCCCTTCAGTGCGGGATAAAGCTTTGCGGGGCGCAGATTGGTAAAGAGTCCCATTGCCGCGCGAATGCCGAGCAATGCCTTTTCGGGACGGATATTTCCGGGAAGCGTATCCCACCGGGGACCGCCAACCGCACCCAACAGAACACTGTCGGAAGCAAGACAACCTTCCACGGTTTCCTTCGGCAACGGCTCGCCGCAACTGTCAATGGCGATACCGCCGATCAGATACGGGGTAAACTTGAATTCGTGACCGTATTTTTGCCCGATTTTTTCCAAAACACGTACGGCGCTATCTACAATCTCGGGCCCAATGCCGTCACCCTTGAGTAATGCGATACTGTATTTCATTTGATTGCTCCTTTACGGATCGACTCGACAAGACCGCCGTTGGTAATGATTTTCTGAATAAATTCGGGAAAAGGTTGCGTTGCAAACTGTTGTCCCGTGGTGAGATTATAGATCACACCGGCATCAAGATCAGCCTTTACGGTATCGCCCTCGTTGATGGCGTCAACCGCTTCGGGACACTCCAGAATCGCAAGACCGATGTTGATGGAATTACGGTAAAAAATTCTCGCAAAGCTTTTTGCGATGACGAGCGAGATTCCGCTTTCCTTGATGGCAATGGGAGCGTGCTCTCTGGAAGAACCGCAACCAAAGTTATATCCCGCGATCATAATATCGCCTGCTTGCACCTTGTTGATAAAATTCTTGTCAATATCCTCCATACAGTGAGAGGCAAGCTCTTTTTTATCAATGGTATTCAGATAACGCGCCGGAATGATGACGTCGGTATCTACGTTATCGCCGTATTTTAAGGTTTTTCCTGTAAACTTCACGTTTGATCCTCTCCTTTCCCATCAGTTCGCCATAATGACGTTGGGATCTGCGATCTTACCGGCGATGCCGCTTGCCGCCGCAACGGCAGGGCTTGCAAGGTAAACTTCGGATTTGACGTCACCCATACGACCTACAAAATTGCGGTTGGTGGTGGCAACGGCTCTCTCGCCTGCCGCCAAAATGCCCATGTGTCCGCCAAGACAGGGACCGCAGGTGGGAGTGGAAACAACACACCCCGCCTCGATAAAGATCTTAAGCAATCCGTTCTCCATCGCCTTCAGGTAAACGTCCTGCGTTGCAGGAATGATGATGGCACGAACGTGATCGGCAATCTTTCTTCCCTTGAGGATCTCTGCAGCCTCCGCAAGATCCTTATACTGACCGTTGGTACAAGAACCAATGACGATCTGATCAATACGAACGTCGCCGGCTTCATCAACCGTGCGCGTGTTTTCCGGCAAGTGCGGGAAGGCTACCGTCGGCTTTATGGTACTCAAATCAATTTCATACGTTTCATCATACTCGGCATCGGGATCGGCTTCATAAACGGTAAACGGCTTTTGCGCGCGTTCATTCACGTATGCAAGCGTTTGCTCGTCAACAGGGAAAATACCGTTCTTTGCGCCGGCTTCAATTGCCATGTTGGAAATGGTCAAGCGATCAAACACCGTCAGAGAAGCAATACCCTCCCCTACAAACTCCATAGACTTGTAGAGAGCACCGTCCACACCGATCTTTCCGATGATGTGCAGAATTACGTCCTTACCCGAAACGTACTTGTTGAGCTTACCCTTCAAGACAAAGCGAATTGCCGAAGGAACCTTAAACCAAGCCTTTCCGGTTGCCATTCCGCACGCCATGTCGGTGGAACCGACACCCGTGGAAAACGCACCGAGCGCACCGTAGGTACAGGTGTGAGAATCGGCACCGATCACAACGTCGCCCGGAACGACCAAGCCTTTCTCGGGCAGGAGCGCGTGCTCGATACCCATACGTCCGACATCGTAAAAATGGACAACCTCATGCTCGTTGCAGAACTCACGGCACATCTTACACTGAACCGCCGCCTTGATATCCTTATTGGGAGCAAAGTGATCCATTACCATCGTCACTTTTTCTTTATCGTAAACTTCCTTCGCGCCGATCCGCTCAAATTCGCGAATGGCTACGGGAGAGGTAATATCATTGCCCAATACGCGGTCCACGTCCACCAGGATCAACTGCCCTGCCTCAACCGAAGCAAGTCCTGCGTGTGCCGCCAAAATTTTTTGAGTCATCGTCATTTTCGTTGACATGGTTTATTTTCCTTTCAACCTATCTGTTTGATTGCCCGATCAGCGATTGATGATCGCGCCTTGATCGGCAGAACTGACCATTGCCGCATATCTCTTTAAGTAACCCGTAATATTTTCCTTTTTCTTGATGGGCATTTCGGAACGACGCTTTGCAAGCTCCTCGTCCGATACCTTCAACTCAATGCGATATTCGGGAATGTTAATCGAAATGATATCGCCGTCCTTAACGTAAGCGATATTACCGCCACTGACCGCCTCGGGAGAAACGTGACCGATCGACGCACCGCGGGTAGCGCCCGAAAAACGGCCGTCCGTAATCAAGGCAACGTCCTTGTCAAGTCCCATACCGGCAATCGCCGAGGTGGGCGAGAGCATCTCTCTCATACC
>JAZRGI010000192.1:0-12725 GCA_045644105.1 Eubacteriales bacterium
ACTTGATACAAGACCGTATGGGCTTGAGTCCCTTGGGATTGAGGGTGACGGTGGTCAACTCGGTTCCAAACGCGAATGCCATAGCGCCGATGCTTTCCGCGGAGGAAAGATCAACGTTCTTGAGCGCGGTTTCAGCGAATGCGCGCATTCCGACCGTCTTGATACCCGAGAGGTTGATCGACTCGAGCTTTCCGCAAACCTGGAATGCGCCGTCGGGAATGGTTGGGAGAGCACTTCCCAGAACGACGGTCTTCAACTCCTCGTTTCCTGCAAAGGCGCTTTCACCGAGGTAGGTCAAAGAGGAGAGGTCGACGTTCTCGAGCTTGGAGGTGTAGTACTTGAAGAGATAGTAGTTATCGGGGGAGATTGCGGGGGTGGTAAGTTCGGAATCCCAGAACATATAAAGCACGTCACCGGAGAATGCCATCGTGCCGATGGAGGTTGCTTTGGAGAGATCGATCGTCTTGAGCGAGGTGTTGTTGTAGAACGCCTGATTTCCGATGATCGCGTTTTCACCGAGAGTAACGGTTTCCAGGTTAGCGGCACCGTAGAAGGCACCTTCGCCGATGTTTGCGTTCTTACCAATGGTAAGAGAGGTCATGGGAGCACTGTAAACGATGTAGTAGATACGGTTTCCGTCCTCGCCAATGTAGCTATGAATGTTGTCCGCATAAATTTTGGAGAGATTATCGGTGCAGAATGCATAATCTCCAATGGTGACGTTATCACCGATGACAACGGTCTTCAAACGGCTGCAGGAGTGGAACGCGCCCTTTCCGACGGTCATGCCGTCCGCGATGGTAACCGAGGTCAGCAAGGTGTCGGCAAACGCGTAGTCGCCGATGACGGTCAGGGAAGGATCCAAACGAGGCAGTACGGTGATGGAAGTGTGGTTGAATGCATAAGCACCGACCTGCTTCAATGCGCCGAGCGTTACGGAAGAGAGGGAGATACAGTCGGAGAATGCGAAATCACCGACGTATTGTACGGAGGGGAGGTATACGGAAGTGATCTTGGCAGCACCCGAGAATGCGCCGGCAGCGATCGTGGTGACGTTCGCGTCATTCAATCTGAAGTCGCCGGAGTAAGAGGGGGTAACCAGAATCAAAGTTGTTCCGGAGATGTCAAGCAGACAGTTGTTTCCGGAGGATACCTTGAAGGCGGTGTTTGCGGCATCAACGGTGATCTTTCTGACCGCGGTCTTGCGGAAAGCATACTCACCGATAACGGCTACGTCGGCACCGAGGTTGACTTCCTTCAGGGAGATACAACCGTCAAATGCGCCGGTGGGAAGTACCGATGCGTTCAGGGAGATCTTTTCAAGAGAGATACAATCCTGGAATGCATATTTGCCGAGCTTGATCTTGTCTGCCTCAATGGTAACCTTCTTCAGTTTGGGACAGTTTGCAAATGCATAAGCCGAAACCGACTTGGTCTTTTCGGAGAGGACAACTGCCTCAAGGCGAGAGTTGTTTGCGAATGCACGGTCTGCGATAGCAACCGCGTTTTCGGGCGAGATCTCGCCCTTCAGGTTACAACCCTCAAATGCCTGTTGATTGATAAACTTAACGTTTTCAAGTCCCTTAACGGTGTGCAGATTCTTACATCCGTAGAAAGCACCGTAGTCAATGCGCTCCAGAGTGGAGGGCAGGGTGACCGATTCGAGTGCGGTAAGATTTGCAAAGGCAAACTGACCGATCGATTTTACGCCTTCGGGAATGATAACCGCGGTGATGGTGTCATCACCGATGTACATGATCTTGGAGAGGGAAGGATCTTCCTCGGAGATCTCGTCGTTCTCATCCTTGAGAACGTACTCGTAGTTGGAGAATGCGTATTGAGCAATATCGGTGATGGCGAGGTTTGCGGGGAAGGTAACTACGCCGCCGTTACCGAAGTAGTGCGTCAATTGAGGACCTGTGGTGATGAAGGGATCTTTTACCGTAATACTGATCGAGATCGAGTAGTAGGTAGCCTGGCCGTTGAGTAATACGCGAACAGAGATCGATGCGTAGCCCTGTGCCACTGCGGTAATGGTTCCGTTCTGATCAATGGTAACGATATCACTGTTACTCGTTTCAAAGGTAACCGTTGTTTCGTTGGGGAAGTATGCGTCAAGCTTGTAACGCAGGGTTACAGACTCGGAGGGATACATCGATAGCGAGTAGCTGGAGGAGGAACCGAAGTTTGCGTTGTCACCCGACAGACCGAGCGTACGGTCTTCGGTACTGAGTTGATAGAATGCCTTGTTGACAAGGAAGCCGTCCAATTCAAAGACGTCGGCAACCGGTTTGTCGTAAAGCACGTATCCCGGCTCATCCTCACCGCGAACGTGTAGCTCGAAGGTGGCAACGAGTTTCTTGGAGATGGGATCTCGCGCACTGATTACGGTGTCACCCGAACCGACCGCGATGATCTTGTTGTTGATGATGCGTGCAACAGAGGTGTTGCTGGAGTTGAACTGCAACAGTTCAGACCACTCGGTAGAGGGGTAAACGATGGGAGCAAGGGTGTAGGTTTCGTTGGGGTTCAAGGTCAATCCGTTTGCCTGTTCTGCAAAGTAGAAGTCGGTGAACTCATCGGGAAGCTCGATTTCGTAGGTCGCGTTGTTCAATGCAAAATCGTAGCAGGAAACCGTAAATGTGTTCTGATTTGCGGCATTTTTCTTCAATTCATAAATATAGTCGGTCAATTCGTATACAACGTAAGAAGTGGAATTGAATTGAGAGTATACGGGGGTGAGGTACTTGTCGAAGGAGTTTGCAACGTAGATATCCATTTGTTGTTCTGCGTCGTATTCCTTGGATACGTATCCAACCATTGCCGCCATGGAGTAGTGGTTGTCATAAATTGCCATCTTCGCATACAGGCGGGTTTTCTTTGCCGATTTATCGTACTCGGTATAGAATTCCACGCCGGTGAGCGTAGGAGCTTCGAAGTCGGTTACGAGCGGGAAGGAGAATACGTTGTTGAGGTTGGTGTTCTCACCGCCATCGCCGTAATCGAGGTAACCCTTCAGGGTAACGGTATAGGAAGCGTTGTTCTTGAGGTTTTGCTCAATGGCATCAAACTCGATTTCAATGTTGGCGGGACGAATGGAACCGCCGTCACCATAGGACTTGCGGACATCGTTTTCAACCTTTTCATAAATCACCTCGCCGGTAGAATCCTCGGTGATGGTTATGACGATCTTGCTGGCGTTACGGAGCATACCTGCCCAAACGTAACGGAGCGAGTGAACGCTGCCTTCCTGATTGGAGATCGAGATGTAATCGCGGCTTGCGGAGATCTGGGTTGCGGCGGGGTTCTGTTGGAAGTAGTAGGCACCCATGTAGTTGACGTAATCATCCTCAATGCCGCCGACGGGACGCGTGGGGTAAGCATCCGCCATGGTCTTGTCTTCGGGGTCGAGCGCATTGTCAAGCTCATCCTTGTTGGTTGCGTAGTAGTCAAGGTCAAACAGAGGAGCCTGCGTCCAGTCGCCGTAGAATGCGAGATAGGGAACGCTCAAGTCGATCTGCGTACCGCTTACGGCATCCAAAACGATGAAGCCCTCAACGTACATACCGTTCTTAAAGGAGTTATCCAGATACTCTTTATCGGATTTGCTCAACTGAACGGTAACGGTAACAACTGCGGTCTGACCTGCGGCAACAGTAACGGTGTTGCCGTTCTTGGTACCGTTGGAGATCGAGGAAACCGAAACGCTTGCACCCGAGAGCGCGTAGCCTTCCTCGGTTACGGTGGTGTCACCGTGGCTGGTCTTGGTGTCACTGACACCCTCGGTCATAACGTATGCCGAAACGTCGTAGGTCAGTGTGGTGGTTCCGAAGTTCTGAACGCCGAAGGTCATGGTGTAGACACCGGTCTTCTTCGGGTCGTCGCCAAGTTCCAACTTGGTTTTGTCCATTTCAGAACCGTCCTTATTATAAGTAACGATAAACGCGGTGGTTTTGGAGGAACTGTCAAGGTTGGCAAGTCCCGCACCCTGCTTTCTGACGGCGTAGGGAAGACCGTTGGTGTTGAATACGATATCCGCAGTGGACATCATCAGTCGGTTTACAAAGTTGGTTACCGAAACGGGATCGTTTGCGATCGCGGGGAAGTTCTCCTTAACGTACTGACGGAGCAGAGCTGCAAGACCTGCAACGTTCGGGCAAGCCATGGAGGTACCCGACAGACGGTCGTAGGACTGGCCGGGAACTGCCGAAAGGATTTCGCCGCCGTGAGCGGTGATCTCGGGCTTGATGGAGAGGTCGGGCGTCGGGCCCCAGGAGGAGAAGTCGGACATGAAGGGACCGGAGGTTTGCGAACGGTCGATACGAATCACACCGGTGGGGTGTGCTGCAAGCATCTCACCGTCGTCTTGAGAGATCGAGCAGACAGGAATGCTGGTTGCACCGACGTTCATCTTGATCTCACCGGATACGTTGTTATAAATGATAACGCCGGCGGCACCCTGCTGTTGAGCAACGTTTGCCTTTTCCTCAAAGGTGGTGTCACCGCGGCGGACAAGTGCAATTTTGCCTGTTACGTTGATTCCGGTATAGTCGGCGGTACGTCCGACACCGGGAATGGTGACGTATTCGATGTCCATAGCCGATTGACCTGCCGACAGGAATTCTTCAAAGAAGTTCTTGGGCTCGGAGAAACGGTCGGTGGACTCGTCGAAATAGATGATCGTGCTATTGTAAAGGATATAGGGGGTCTTTGCACCGTTAATGGATGCGACCGAGAGTGCCGCACCATAGGTTCCGGGGGAGCCAACCGTTCCGCTATCGGGGTTGTTGGTAAGTCCCAGGTTACCGTTCTTTTCGGAGCCGAAAGCCGAGCTATAGCTATTGGATGCGGCTACGATCAAACTGATGCCGTGTGCGCGGATCTGGTCGTATACACCGGAGATTGCCTCCTTGTCGGTTACGCGACTGAATCCACAAGCGGTACCAAGCGACATATTGATAACGTCGACACCCATAACAACGCAGTCCTCGAGAGCCGAAAGAATCCAGGAGGTGCGTGCCGTCTGTTGGGTATCCGAGAAGGTCTTCATGATCATCAACTGTGCGTTGGGGGCGACGCCGGTGATGGTGTCGTCCTTACCGGCGATAACGCCGGCAACGTGCGTTCCGTGATTGCTTGCAATCGGGAAAACGTCGGCATCGTCATCTGCATAGTCAAATGCAAAAGGAACCTTTTCGTTCATGTACAGGTCGGAAGCGGTAAGGCCTGCCTGCAGTTTGCTTGCGCGCGTTTGAGAGAGCGCTGCCGCAACGTCCTCAAAGGACATGGCGAGCTTGGAGCGGTCTGCGGTGAAGTTGCTTACCGAGAACGCGGTGTGATCGTAATCAAGACCGGTGTCAAGCACTGCGACAACGGTTCCGGTTCCGTCAAAGGGGTAGCCGGAGCTGTTGAAGATACCGGTTGAGTATACGTTGACGGTGTTTTCTACCAACTGCGCTTCGGCGGCGTTATAGACCTCGCCCACAATTGCAGTGGCGCGATCACCGAGTACTTCGCACACTTCTTCAAAGTTGCCTGCCTTTACGGTAATCTCAAAGCCGGTGAGAACAGTGGAGTAGGACACGCCAAGTCTGTAGCTGAAGGTGGCGTTGTTCAGATCCGCAATGATCTCTTCGCTCTTCTTGGCGACTTCTGCTCTGATGGCATCGGCATCCTCGGAGTTGACGAACTCGGAGAAGGTCATGTCGGTGTCCATTGCGCTGAAAGCATCCAACAAGCTATCCTGCGCAAGGCTGACGATTACCGAAATCTTATCGGTATCCTTTACGCCCTCGGGAAGCTTGTATACCACCGAGCTATCGAGATAGTCGGAGATATTGGTCTGCACCTGACCGTCGAACAACTTAAAGTTTGCTCTTGCGTCGGTGACAGGTTGGAGGTGGGATGCCACAACCATGGACAAAACCATGATTACGGTAATCGCACATAATGTCAATCGGGTAAGGGTTCTTTTGCTCTTCATCTGATTTTTTTGCCTTTCTTTCGTTGTTTTATGGAAGGTTGAAATAAGAATGTCGATTGCGTACCCTTAATTTTATCATATAATGAAAGAAATTGCAACCCCTTTTTTGGAATTTCATGAAAATAGTTTACATTTTTACACAGTTCCAAATTTTTTTGGGTATAGTATTGATTTTTTGGCGTATTTGTGGTATACTACCCGTGTATGCGGTGTTATTTTGTCGCGAAAAGATAATAAGGAGACGTACAAATGAAACAAATCAAACGACTGTCAACCGTCTTGTTGGCAATTCTGCTGTGTTTTGCGTGCCTGTTGGGAACGGTTGGATGCTACACGATCCCCACAGAATCCGGCGAAACCAACCAGGGCAACCAAAACAACGGAAACAACCAGAAGCCGGGAAACAACAATGGAAACAATAATACGCCCGATGCGGACGGCAAGGTTACCTACACCGTCAACGTACAAACGCAGGGCGGCATGCCGTTGAGCAAACTGAAGGTATATGCTCACGATGATGCGGACGGTGAATTGGGTGATCTCAAAGCACACGGCACTACCGATGAAAATGGTGTTGCGCAGATCAAGCTTGCACCCAATGGAAAATACCGTGTGTCGTTTGAGGGCTTGTCCGAGGGATACATCGCCGATGAGAAGGGATATGCCCTGACCGCCGTCAACGGAACCACAATTTCCATTGCTTCCGCGGTCATTCCCAACACCGGAGCACTTCCTACCGGTGTAACCTATAAACTTGGTTCGGTTATGCATGACTTTACCATCACCGATTCCGACGGAAAAACACACACGCTGTCCAAAATCCTCGAGGAAAAGGACATGGTGTTGATCAATATGTGGTACGATGGTTGTACGTGGTGTGAAAAAGAATTCCCCTACATGGAGCAGACCTATTGCAATGAAAACTACACCGACGATATCGAGATCATTGCCATCAGTACCCAAGATAATATGGCGGAGGTAAAGGCGTACAAGGACGGATTTACCTACGTTTCCGAAGACGAATCGGTACAGATTCACGGCTTGAGCTTCCCGATGGCTCCCGATACCATTGGCGCAACCGAGGCGTTTTCGATTACAGGCGCGCCGACTTCCATCGTCATTGACCGTTACGGTGTGGTTTGTATGGTTCATCCTGGTGCCATCACCGCAACGAGCCCCTTCTATGCCATTTACGACCACTTCACGGGTGCGGACTATCAGCAGATGCTGATCGAGAAACCCGAAGTTTTGATACCCGTTGAGCGTCCCGACGTGCAGATGCCCTCTTCCGAGGAGCTTGGTGCAGTCTTCAATGAGGGTGAAATTCAAGTAACTTTCTCGCCGGAAACCTCCGAAGAGGCTGCCGAGTATGCATGGCCCTTTGTGATCGGTTCAAAAGACGGCGTAGCCTGCATCCAACCCTCCAATGCGGAAAAAGCAAGCTCTTACGCCATTCTTTATGCGACGATCCAACTGAAAAAAGGAGAGGCGTTTGGCTTTGATTTCTTCTCTGCCTGTGAGGCGGGAGCCGATATCCTTTATGTTTTTGTAGAAGACGAATTGAGCTATCAGATCACCGGAATTGCCGACGGTTGGTCTACCTGTTATCCCTACGTCGCACAGGAGGACGGTGAGTACGAGCTCGTACTTGCTTACCTCAAGGACAGTGCGAGTGACGTTTCGGATGATACCGTATATTTGAGAAAACTGCGTGTTGTGAAGGAAGAGAACATTGACGTTCCCACCTACGTGCCGCGTCCCTGCGCAACCAACTTGGCATCCAACAACTCCGGTTACAACGATTACGTTACCGTTGTTTACAATGAGGCGGACGGCTACTATCACGTTGGAAGCGTTGACGGCCCGTTGCTTCTTGCAAACCTGATGGGTAGCTCGCAATTCAGTGCCGACGCTTCGATTTACGATCTGGCGGCAGGCGGAGCGATCCTGATTGGAAACAAGGATTACTACCAAGATATTTTGCCCTATTGTACTATTGCGTCCAACGCAACGGAAAACGGTTTCTGTACCGTTACCGCAGAGCTTGCGGAACTGCTCAAGATCGTTGCGCAGGCAGTTGGCGGCGACACACTGAACGCAGACCAACAATGGCTCCAGATCTGTAAATATTACGATGCTTACGGCACAAACGGTGTTCAAAAAGAAAATCCGATTCTCGGTTTGGCAGATTTCAGTGCCTTCACGGCGGTGGAATATACGGAAGCAAACCCCGTTCGCAATACCGTAACCTACACCAGACTTCTGATGCCCAGAGGTTACAAGTATAAGTTCGTTCCCGAGAAGTCGGGTGCATATCGCATCACCTCCTATAGCAAGACTTTGGTTGACGCTTGGATTTTTGCCGACGGAAACCAACTGCTCTATACCTACGAAGTCAACGAGCGCAACTGGGCAGATTATGCACCGGACTCCAATAATGTTAGTATGGTATACTACATGGAGGCGGGCAAGACCTACTATGTCAACATTGCTTTCTGGGACGTTTACGAAACCGGTTCCTTTGAATTTGATATCAAGTACATGGGTGCCGAGTACGAAACCTTCTCTTCGGCGTCTCCCGGAGTATTCACCTTTGAGGAGAATACCGTTACCGGAGCAACCGGAGAAACCATCGCGGGCGGTATTAACGTCGCACTGGGTGAGGACGGCTACTATCACGAGTTGAGAGCCGACGGAACGCTTGGTTCGATCCTCTATGCCGATTTTGTCGGTCTTACCGCGATTTTCACCAAATCGATCGAATATATCATTGAAAACGGTGGATTTGATTTCACCAAAAATGCCGAAGATGATGAGGTACTGTACTACCTGAACTACTTCGGTGCGGCACAGTGTGAAACTGCATTGCGTCAACTTTGGGGCGACGACGTCTTTGAGGAATGGGCGGAGATCACCAAGTTCTACGAGGTCAAGATGGGCATCTACCACGGAACGGTAGACCGCACTGCCGAGATCAGAGAGTATCTTGCCATGATGGAGCCCGCAAATCCCGACGCACCTGAAATGGAAGGTTGCGTAAAGGTGGATGCGAAGTTGGCAGAGCTGTTGCAACAACTGATGGATAGATACACCTTTGAGGGTGTTGAAGATTCCTGGAGAAAGTTGTGCTACTATTGGAAGCTTTATACGCCTGAATCGCCTTCCGTAAGCACAGCTCCCCTGTCCTGATCGACGGAGGTAGTGAGATGAGCTTTTTTGCAAAGCATATGGCGAAACTGTGCGTTTTGTTGCTCGCGGTTTGCTTGTTGTTGACGTCGTGTTATGCACCGACGCCTTCCCAAAAGGAGCCTGATACGACAGAAGGCGCGACGCAGCCGCCCACCCCTGCTTCTTACTCGGTAAAGGTTGCCGATTACTTCGGCAACCCTATCTCCGGCGTCATTGTTCAACTGATGGTCGGAGAAGAAATGGATTCCATGAGTGCCACCAACGCAAGCGGCGTTGCAAGCTTCAAGAAGAGTAGCGGTGAATACGCCGTCACACTTGAGTTTGTGGGTGGCGAGGAAGAGGCGGCGCAGTATCTCTATGACGTTGAGTCGGTTCGTCTCAATGAGCAAAATCCGACCGTTACCATCACACTCTACAAGAAGGTGAGTGCCTACGATACCCTCCATAAGGGTGACAAAACCTACGAGGCGGGCAAAATCAATGACGGCGCTTACCGTGTCGATCTCGTCGAAAACGACACTACGTACTTCATTTTCCGCCCTACAAGAGTGGGAATTTACGAGTTTGGCGTTGTTAGCGGAACGAGAGTGGAGATCGGCTATTACGGAGATCCGAACAACGTTGTCGACCATAGCATCGTCGAGGTTCAAGACGGAAAGTTTCGTTTGGAGATTCGCAGTATTCACATTGGTGAAAGCGAGGAAACCACTACGCCGTACGTCATCGGATTGACCCCGCGCAGTGCAAAAAGTTGCCTTTTGACGGTTGAACACGTGGGAATTCCCGAAAAGAGTCCCGAGGAAGATATGTGGCGCGTGATCTATGCTACCGAAAAATATCTGGTGGAACCGACGCCCGTAACCGGAAGCTTTACGGCGCTTGATCTAAAGGATAGCGGACTGACCGTGGTATTGAATGAAACCGACGGCTACTATCACCTGGGGGATGCGAATGGCCCTGTTGTTTACGTGTTGATCAGTGAAAAATCCTCCTATGCCGAACTGTTGCCATCCTTTATCCAACAGTTGGACACCAGCTCGCTTGGCGTATATTTCTACGATGAGGACGGTAAATATCTCTACAAGGAGCTTTACAACGAGATGTTTATCGAGTATGCCGACGTATGCAATGCCGACGGTGCATGCCCCTTGACGGAGGAACTGGCGACGGCGATCAAAAACATCGGAAATGCACGCGGTTGGTGGAGTTTTCCCGATCAGGACATTTTTGGAAACGAGTTGATCTCGGTTGACGTCGCGTGGCTTTTTGCCTGCGGCTACTATCAGTAAAAACACGATATTTTTTCTGCAGAGGGCCTTCTTACGGCTCTCTGCTTTTTTGTACAAATTTATTTTTTATTTTTGTCGGAATGCTCTTGCAAAACCGAATGAAAGATGCTATAATAATATGGAACTTCGCTTTAAAGTGCTAAAGCGGAAGATTTTGATGAACGGAGACTTTGAAAATGAACATTACAAAGAAAAGATGGAATCTTCTCTCTGTCATTTGCCTGCTTTTGAGCGTTTTGCTCGTTGCAAGCTCTTGCGTAGTAGTTGATCCCAACAACGAGCCGATCGTAACCGGTCAGCAAACGACCGGCGGAAACGCCGAAACCCCCACGCAGGGCAGCGGAAACGGTGACAATACGCCCCCTGTTGATCCCAATAAGGTAACGTTTACCGTTACCTTGAAGGATGAAGAAAACTATGCTTGGAACGGCGTGCGCGTTCAGATCTGTGAAAAAGGCGAGAGCGGAAAATGCTCGATGCCCGCAACCACGGATGAAACCGGAAAAGCAGTTATCACGATTGATAAGACGGTATTGGATCTCAACAACAGTGCAATCAAGATCGTTAAGGCAGACGGCTACGTACTTACCACCAACGCGATCGAGATCGTTCCCGGTGAAACCTCCAAGACGATCACACTTTCCGAATACGTTGTAAAAGCCGACAATTTCGGAGAGGGCGTAGAGGGTGTTGCCGCTACCGTTTCGCTTGATAACGTTGCTATTGCAACCGGAAGCACCAACGGTGACGGTGAAGTAAAGTTCCTTTTGGAAACCGATGACGATTACGTTATCACCGCCGTTGCGCCCGACGGTGCATCTCTGTTGGATTCCACCGTGTCCTCTTGGGCATTTGGTGAAAACTTCAACGTTACCCTTTCCTACATCGTGATTGTTCGTGTAGACAAAACCGTAACGGTAGTGGATGAGAATGCGCAACCCGTTGCAGGTGCCAATGTGATCCTTGTTTCCGCAACCGAGGAAAAGGACGATCAGGGGAACTATATTGCGGCTTATTCGGGAACCACGGATGCTACCGGTAAGGTTGTATTTGAGGGCTTGAATGCCTCCAGTCGTTACTACATTGTTGTAAATGATGCCGCTCTTATGGCAGAGGGTGACAACGTTTGGTTGGATATGGGTGTTACCGAGCTGACCGTAACCTATTCTACGGTGGCTTCGGCAAACGCAACCTACACCGTTAAGGTTGGTTACTGCGACGAGGAATACAATTTCTTCGTTTTGGAAGGTACCTACACTATTATCCTCGTTGAGTTCAACGACGACCTCGAAGAGGTTGAAATTGGAAGATACACCACTGTAAACGGTGTTGTAAGCTTTGAGATGCCTGCAGACGCATTCTTCTATGCCTCGATTGATGAGGACACTCTGCCCGAGGGCTACCGTGTCGTATTTGAGTTGGTAGGATTCTATGAGAACGTTGCAGAGTTTGAGCTTGAGGAAATTCCCGAAAGCGTTCCCGGCGATTCTGCGGAGAATCCCATTTATTGGCAGACGGGCAATATGGTCGGTCAACCTATGGAAACCACACAGTATCTGCCCGAATTGATGATGGGCGTACCGGTATGGTATCAGTTGAGCCTGTCCAGTGGCATGGAGTTGGTTGTTCAGACCAACACCTTCGGTGCGGTTATTTGCATTGAGTACAACGGAGAACAATACTTTACCGATAACGGTACCCTGACACTGACCTTTACCGAGCCTCATCCTATGATGAACCAGGCACTGTTCTGTGTCATGCTCGGAGGACGTCTTGCAAACATGGCAGAGGTTACTCTCACGGTTAGAGCTGCCGGCGCAGGTGGTGGCAGCGGTAATGAGAACCCCGATAACCTTCCCGGTTCGGGAACCGATAACAGTCCCTTCATTCTGTCGGAGGGCGGAACCTATACCGCGGTTGTGCCTGCGGGTGGTTTCTCGATCACTCCCGTTATCTACGAAATTACTATTTTGGCAAACGGAACGTTGACCGTTACCGGATTGGGTGACAATCACTGGATCGATATCAGATGCGTGGCAAAGAGCCTTTATCCCGACGGCACCAACCCCGAGGAAAACAAAAATACGATCTCGCAGACCGTTAATATGGGTGAGGTATGGATCATTGAAGTAAAGACTTGGGACGAACAACCCGGAGAGGTTCAGTTTACCGTTACTCTTTCCTGATCAATGTTGAAAGACGAAAAATAAAGCAACGGGTGCGCAATTTGCGCACCCGTTGCTCGCTTTTTTAGGGTTTTATCA
>JAZRGI010000193.1:0-4244 GCA_045644105.1 Eubacteriales bacterium
AGTCCCTCGCTCTCGATGACGATCTTGAGTCCCTTCTCAATGGCATAGTTTCTGACCTCTTCAACCGGTGCCTCACCGCTACCAACCGACTTACCGACGGGCTTGGTGGTGGGGTCGTCGAAGTTCTGCTTGAAGCCGTCCTTGAGGTGGATGAAGCGAACGCGATCTGCGTACTGCTCCAAAACGTCAACGGCGCGAAGTCCCGCGTTGAATACCCAGAAGGTGTCGATCTCGAAGAGTACCTTGGTTTCGTTTGCAAGGATCTCCTCTACGATCTGTCCGTCCTTATTGGGGCGGAACTCCTGCCAGTGGTTGTGGTAGTGCAAGCGCAAGCCCTGTGCCTCGATGATGGGTTGAATACGATTGATGGTATCAACCAGATCGGCAACCTCCTCCTTGGTGGAGCGGGGGGCGCCGGGAATGATAATATCCTCACATCCGATCGCCTTGTGGTAATCGATAACGCCCTGCAGGTTCTCCTTTAGTTCGGCGTAACCGGTGTGCGTACTGCACGCCGTAAGGCCGTACTTTTTGAGCATTGCGGCAACGTCCTCTGCCGCAAGACCAAAGAAACCTGCCGTTTCTACCATAGTGTAACCCATTTCGGCAACCTGCTTGAGTGCCTCCTCAAAGCTCTCCTTTGCAAGGTCACGAACACTGTAAAGCTGTAATCCGTATTTCATCTTAAAATCCTCACTTTCGTATTGGGAAGTCATCGTTTTCCCATTACCACAATTTTAACACAAAGTCGCAAAAAAAGCAACTACTATCCCCAAAAAAGCAAATTAAATCCCAAAAATCGCAACATTCGTCTGCTTTTGCAACCTTGTAAAAAGGAGTTGACTTTCCGTCATTTTTCGTTTATAATATAAATATAGGACTAAACGGAGGAAACTATGGAATTTTTATACCTATTGGAATCGATTCGCACGCCCTTTTTGGATACGGTAATCTCTCTGATCACGCATCTGGGTGCAGAAACCCTGTTTATGGTGGTGTCGCTCGTCTTTTTTTGGTGTGTCGATAAGCACCGCGGATATTTTCTGCTCTTTTCGGGCTTTTGCGGAATCGTCTGCACGCAGATACTGAAAATGAGCTTTCGCATCGCTCGCCCGTGGGTGATCGATCCGAACTTTACTATTGTGGAAAGCGCACGCGCCGAGGCAACCGGCTACTCCTTCCCCAGCGGTCACACCCAATGCGCCACCTCGCTATACGGCGGTATCGCACGCTCGGCAAAAAAACGCGCGGTGCAGATCACGGGCGCGGTGCTTGCACTCCTGATCGGATTTTCGAGAATGTATCTTGGTGTGCATACGCCAAAGGACGTATTGGTTTCGCTTGCCGTGGGAGCGGCGGTGTTGTTCCTGCTCTATCCCTTGATTGAACGCACCCGCACCGATCCGCGCGCCATGTATATTGTCATTGCCATTGCCGCTACGTTGGCGCTTGGAAATCTTTTGTTCGTCAATCTTTACCCCTTCCCTGCCAACACCGATGCCGTCAACCTTGCCGATGCCATCGAGGTGGCGTGGAAGCTCTTTGCCGCGGTGGTTGGTATTTGTCTGATCTATCCGCTTGACCAAAAGTATGTGCGCTTCTCCACCAAAGCCGTTTGGTGGGCACAGATTCTCAAGCTTGTGGGAGGCGTGATCATCGTCGTTGCCGTTCGCTCGCTTACCAAAGCACCGCTCAACGCTCTTTTGGGCGCACCCGTTGGCGGCGCGGTTCGTTATTTCCTCATGGTCATGTCGGGCGGACTCTTGTGGCCCATGACCTTCCGCTATTTTGAAAAGCTAAAATAAAATCGATCTGAATTTCTCATAACAACAAAAAAGAAGGCGCGATGCTCCGCTTGGAAAATCACACCTTCTTTTTTTAGATCACGTAGAAAAAGACACAAACAAACTGCAGGATACTGCCAAGCACCACAAAGAGGTGGAACAAGGAGTGGACGTAGCGCTTCTTCTTGCCGATGCCGTACAAAACCGCGCCCACCGAATAGACAACGCCACCTGCAAAGCACCACAGAAGTCCTGCAAGCGGGATCGCCTCAAGTGCCGTTTTTGTTGCCAACACGATGCTCCAACCCATGCCGACGTAGCAAGCCATCGACAGTTTGGAATACTTTTTGAGGTCAATCGCCGTCAGTGTCGCCGCCATTGCCGCAAGTCCCCACACGATGCCAAACAAGATCCAACACCATGCCGCAGAGGTGGGACGAATGCCGCAAAACAGAATGGGCGTATAGGTGCCTCCGATGAGAAAATAGATGGTGCAATGGTCGATGACCTGCATCACCTTTTTGCCGGTTCCCTTATGCAATCCGTGATAGACGCTGGAAACGGCATACACTGCAATGAGTGACGCGCCGTAAATGGCACTTCCGACGATTCCCCACACGTTTTGGTGCAGTGCCGCAAAGACGATGCAAAGCACCAATGCAACGATGCCAAGCCCGCCTCCTACGATGTGGGTGATCATATTCATACGTTCTTCCCCAACTGTATATTCGGGAAGCACGCGATCCTTTAATTTTGTTCTTTTCATATAACCCTCCGACAACAGCCAAATGTAGTTTGCAATACTATATTATCACGCTTTTATAATGATGTCAATAGATTGAGGTGCAAGTTTACAGTTTGTTTTAAATTTGGGCAGATCCTTTTCAAAAAGATTTTTGAAAAATCGTTTCTTTTGTTGACAGTCCAAAAATTGTATGCTATAATAAGAAAAAATCTATTACTAATTCTTTCAGGAGGGTTTCAGATATGTTCAGAATCGGTCGTTCCACCAGCAGTGCCGTTGTTGATGAGGAGTTGTTCCGTCAGTACGCGGAGGGTGGCATTGAATGGATGGAGCTTTCTCTCACCAAAGCGGCATGCCACGAGCAAGACCACAAATTGTTTGAACGTTGGGCAAAGGATTACAACGTCAATCTTTGGTCCTATCACCTGCCCTTTGGGATTAGCCGCGGTTTGGATATTTCGCTTGCCGAGCTGCAGAAGGCAACCATTGACACCTTCTCCGAATTGATCAAAAAGGCGGCAAGCATCGGCATTGAAAAGATGATCATGCACCCCTCGGGTGAGCCGATTGCCGAGGAAGACCGTCCCGAGCGCATCAAGCGCGCGCAGGAAAGCCTTTCGATTCTGGCTCCAATCGCCGCATCCTGCGGTGCCGTGATTTGCGTTGAGGATCTTCCCCGTACCTGTCTTGGCAGAAATTCCTCGGATATGATGGCTCTTTTGAGTGCCGACGAAAGACTCCGCTCCTGCTTTGATACCAATCACCTGCTCAAGGAGGATCCCCTGGAATACATCGCCAAGATCGGCTCCAAGATCGTCACCACCCACGTTTCCGACTATGACTTTATCGACGAGCGCCACTGGTTGCCCGGTGAAGGTCAGATCGATTGGTATGCCCTCTCCGATGCACTCAAGAACGTAGGCTTTGACGGTGTCTGGATGTACGAGCTTGGCTTTGAGAACACCAAGAAGATCACCCGTGAGCGACTCCTCACCTGCGCGGACTACGTGCGCAACGCAAAGGAGATCTTTGCAAAGGCACCCCTCACCGTGATCCCCCACGAAAAGCACGTTTAACGTATTTGTAAGAGGCGCGTGAAACACGCGCCTCTTGTAACGTGCCGGCAAGCAACCAAACTTCCAATTGAGGTTTTATATGACGACAACCTATATCATCGGACAGATTCTTGGGATATTCGCCCCCATACTCACCACCGTTTCCTATCAGGCAAACACCAAGCGGCAGCTTCTGATCATTCAGACACTTGCCACACTCAACATCTGCATCTCCTATCTGCTTTTGGATGCCCCATCGGGCTTTGCCCTGAACGTCGTGTGTCTGACACGTAACGTTTCCTTCTTTTTTCTAAATGAAAAATCAAAATTCAATTACGTTGCGGCAGGTGGCTTTGCCCTGATGATGGTTCCGCTTGGTATTCTCTCGTGGCAGGGAGCGATCTCGATCCTGATGATCATGGCGCTTGCCATCAATACCGTTTGTATGTCCTTCGGAATTCCCCAACTTTTGCGAAAGAGTATTCTCCTGACCTCCACCATGGTATTGATCTACAACTGCTACGTATTTTCAATTGGCGGCATCCTCAACGAGGCGCTTGCTATCATCTCCTCGGTCATCGGCATCATCCGCTTCCGCAAGGAAAGCAAAAAGCAAACCGAAACCTAACCAAAAAGGAGCCTAAAAAGGTGTCCCAGATC
>JAZRGI010000194.1:0-8637 GCA_045644105.1 Eubacteriales bacterium
ATATCTGCGTTTATGATGCGGAATGGGTAGACGACGCTTTTCACGCCCGATACGACGTGGTTGAAAAAGAGTATATTTATCGGTTTTATAACCGTGCGGTGCGCAATCCCTTTGAGGAGGGACGTTCGGCGCACGTTCCGAAACCGATTACCGACATAGGCTTGGAAAAGATGCGCCTTGCCGCCGCGTCACTTTGCGGAACGCATGATTTTGCGGCGTATATGGCAAAGGGCTCATCGGTCAAAAGCACTGTCAGAACGATTACGCATACCGACGTCACGCGTTGCGGTGACGTGATTATCTTTCGGGTTGCCGCAAACGGCTTCCTTTACAACATGGTACGAATCCTTGCGGGGACCTTGTTGGAGGTCGCGCAGGAGAAACGGACGGTGGAAGAGTTCATTGCCGCAACCGAAAGTTGCGATCGCTCGCGCACGGGGGCAACCATGCCTGCCTGCGGTCTTTATCTGAATCGCGTCGTTTACTGATTTTTTTGAGGAAAGGAGAATCCGATAAGATGAATCGTCATGGCAAGCATCGTCACGGTTCCGTCGATGCGCAACAGTCGCGCATCAATCCTTATTATGAGAGGATTTCGGCAGGACTCGGCATTATGCAGGTGGTTATTTATCTTGCTCTCTTTTCATTTGTGGTGCTTTCTTTTCTCAAAAATACAAATTTAATTACCTATCGGAATTTTTATTATTTCTTCAAGGATCTGAATGCATCTGCAGAGGCGGTTGACGTATTTGTGTCGGATTCCGTGTCTTATCCGACTGACGATGAGCAAAGCTTTGTGCTTTATCGGAACGGTTTGGCGGTTGCGGGAAATCAAAACGTTACCGTCTTTACGGCAACGGGAAGGCAGACGGTCAGTCAAAATATCGGTTACAAAGCCCCGATCGCCGTTGGTGCCGGAAAATACCTGCTTGTCTACGAGCTTGGCGGAACGCAATATTCGGTATATAATTCCTACACTCAACTTTATATGGGAAAGAGCGACCATCCGATCCTCGGCGCGGCGGTATCGGATTCCGGTGGTTTTGCTTTGATATCTCGATCGGAGTCAACGAATTGTATCGTCAGTTATTATACCGATCAATTCAAGTTGTTGCGTCGGTATCATCGCAACGGCTTTGTGATGGACGTTTCACTGGATGCAGAGGGGGAGAGACTTGCGATGTTGATCTCGAATAGCGAGAGTGGAAGTTTTCGGACGCGTTTGGAGATTTGCAACATACGGGATACCGATGAGAACTCCATCAGAAAGATTGAGGTTGCCGATACGATTGGACTTTCCTGTCGGTTTACCAAATACGGCGTAAGCATTTTTTCTGAAAGCGGTTTTGCGTTTGTCGACCTTGACGGAGCGGTTTCGATTGCCGAGTCATTTTCAAGCAAAGACGTCGTATCCTGTTTTATGAGTGAAGATTACAGTGCGTTTTGTCTGCAAAAAACGCTTCTTTCCGATAAAAAACAGATAATTGTATTTGACAAACGCGGTAAAATGTTGTATAATGAAACTGTAGAAGATCGCTTGATCGAGCTTGGTGTTTGTGATGGTGTCCTATTCTACTATACTCCCGGGGAGTTATGCCGTGTGGAGCTTTCCAACGGTTCCGTAAAAAAGAAGGCATACAGTGTGGGAGAACGGGTGATGATTGTCGTGGACCGAGACGTGGTTTTGATCTGTTCACCTCAAAAAGCCGAGTATCTCCGCTTTGAGTCTTAAAAAACAAACATAATTTTAGGAGGCGTTTATCATGGGTGGCAATTTCCAGATTGTTGACGTTGTAATGATCATTTTTGTGTTGGGCATAACTTTGTTGTATATGTTCAGAGGCTTTTTGAAGAGTGCTATTCAACTTTTCAAAACAATTGCCTCGTTTGGATTGGCATATTTGTTCGGCAGTCGTGTCGGATCGCTTTTGAGCGAACGGTTTATAGGTCCCGCGGTGCGAAACTTTGTTTTTGAAAAGGTAAACGGACTCTATACCGGTACGGTTGAATCGATCAACGTGGATGCCATTTCGGGGAAGATACCCGAATTTATGATGACCGAACAGGTAAAAAACGAAATCGTCGCTGCGAGCGGTTCGGGAGAGCAGATGGTTCAATCGGTTACCGATGCCATCGCAACTCCTGCCTCCAATGTGATTGGCGGTGTCTGTGGATACGTTCTGGTATTTTTGGTATCTTTGATCGTACTCTCTCTGCTTGCCTGCCTTCTGACAAAACTGATTGAAAAGATCACGATTCTGAAGGTTGTGAACACGGTTCTCGGCGCAGTGTTCGGATTTTTGATCTCGTTCTTGATTTTGTGTGTTTTCTCATCGGTGATCAAGACATTGATGGGCGAGAGCGAGTTTTACCTTACTTCCCGATTGATGAAGTTTCTTGGCGATTCGGCACTTTTGGAGAAGATTCGTTTTTTGGACGTTTCTCGATTGATCGGAAAATAAAATAACTGTGAGGGAGGGTCGGATACGGCATCTCCCTCGGCTATATAACAAACAAATAAGGAAAGGGATCCGTAAGATCGGATCAAAGCACGGTATCAAATGGTTTTATGTACCCAATGCCACAAGCGGATGGCAGTTATTTTTGTAACAAAAATTGAAAATGGAGAAAAGGCAACCAAGGGACTCTGCCTCAAGTGCGCAAAGGAAATGGGCGTTCCCGTGGATAACATCGTCGGCGGTGTGATGAATCAATTCGGAATCTCTCCCGAGCAGATGGAAAATGCCGAAGAAGAGTTGACGGCTATGATGGAGCAGAGCGCAGACGGCTTGCCGTCCGACATGGATGACAACGAGGATGGCGGCGCGCCCGCAATCGATCTGCCCAAGTTGTTCCGTGATGCAGGTCTGTTTATGCAGAAGGAACCCGTAGCCCCCGGAGATGGCAATGCCGACACAACCGCTGCCAATGACCGTGAAAAACGGAAGAATGCAAAAAAGAAGGCAAAAGAAGAGAAAAAGCTGAAATTTCTAACCACATATAGCCGCAATCTGACACAGTACGCGCGCGACGGTCGACTTGATAATATTGTGGGACGCGAAAAGGAACTTGCCCGTGTGATTCAGATCCTTTGCCGTCGCCAAAAGAACAATCCTTGTCTGATTGGTGAACCGGGTGTCGGAAAGACTGCAATTGCCGAGGCTTTGGCATCGCGTATCGTCAGTGGAAACGTTCCGTATAAGTTGAAGGGGAAAGAGATCTATCTGTTGGATATGACCGCGTTGGTTGCCGGTACGCAATTCCGCGGACAGTTTGAGTCGCGTATTCTCGGACTTTTGAACGAGGTGCACGAGGTTGGCAACGCAATTCTGGTGATCGACGAGGTTCACAATATCGTAGGCGCGGGTGATGCCGAAGGCAGTGTCAACGCGGCGAATATCCTGAAACCCGCACTCTCGCGCGGTGAGGTGCAGATCATCGGAGCGACGACGCTGAATGAGTACCGCAAGTATATCGAAAAGGATTCCGCGCTTGAGCGCCGTTTTCAACCGGTTACGGTCAACGAGCCTTCGATCGATGAAACCGTTGAGATGTTGCGCGGTATCAAGCACTATTATGAGGAGTTTCACTCCGTCATGATTCCCGAACAACTGTTGCGCCGTACCGTCGTGCTTTCGGAGCGTTATATTACCGATCGATATCTGCCCGATAAGGCAATCGATTTGTTGGACGAGGCGGCATCTCATTTATCACTTTCTTCAACGTCTATCAACGAATCCTGTGCGATCCGCGACCAACTGTTGCTTTTAAGGCAAAAGCGCGAGGAACTTGAGGGCGAGATTGCGGGGAACGATTCGGTTGAACAGGCGAGATATGAGGAGATTACTAAGGTCAAAGCGGAGGAGCTTCGTCTTTCCGCACGGCTTGATGAGGTGGAGCCATTGGCGCAGGCGGTTGAGTTGACCGAGGAAGAGATTGCAAACGTGATCGAACTTTGGACGGGTGTCCCTGCAACAAGCATCACCGAAAATGAGTTTGAGCGCATCGATCAACTTGAGGCGCGCCTGAAGCAACGCATTATCGGTCAGGACGTTGCGGTTGATGCGGTTGCAAGAGCGATCAAGCGCAACCGTGCGGGAATTTCCTATAAGAGAAAGCCGGTTTCCTTTATCTTTGCAGGCCCCACCGGCGTTGGTAAGACAGAGCTTGTCAAGACGCTTGCCAACGATCTTTTCCATTCTCCCGAAACACTGATCCGTTTGGATATGTCGGAATTTATGGAAAAACACTCGGTTTCGCGTATCATCGGAGCGCCTCCCGGATATGTTGGCTATGACGAGGCAGGGCAGTTGACCGAAAAGATCCGCCGTCAACCCTATTCCATCGTTTTGTTTGACGAGATCGAAAAGGCGCATCCTGACGTGTTGAATATTCTGTTGCAGATTCTTGACGACGGTCGTATTACCGACGCGCGCGGAAAGACGGTGAATTTTGAGAACACCGTGATCGTTATGACCACCAATGCGGGTTCCGACCGCACGGCGGCAACCGCAGGCTTTGCGCAGGCTTCGGATAACGGCGTTGATCAGAAGACACAAAAGGCGTTGGAAGCATTCCTGCGTCCCGAATTTTTGAATCGCGTGGACGAGATCATCACCTTCCGTCAACTTGATCAGGTCGATTTTGTAAAGATTGCGGAGATCATGCTTGATGAACTGAAGCTTGCTCTGGCGGAAAAAAACATCAAGCTTTCTTACACCGATGCGGCAACCGCATTGATTGCGGAAAAAGCCTACTCCCGTAAATTCGGTGCGCGTAATATGCGCCGTTATATTCAAAAAGAGGTGGAAGACCGACTTGCCGAGTTGATCATAGCCGACTACCGAAGATTCTATAGCTTTGCGAAGATTGATTCTGACGGGGAAACCATCTCCATTCACTGTATGTAAAAGATGAATCAAAGAAAGAACGATATACCCAATACGCCTCCCGTACAAGCGGTGAGTGCAGAACTGTATCAAAATGCCTCCTGCGGGCTTTCCCGCAAGGAGGCTCGTTCTCGTTACCGAGCAATTGGCAGAAACACCTTGTTTGACCACGATTCTGCAAGGAAAAAGGCGTTTTGGCTTGCCATTTTCAAAGATAGTTCGGTGTTGTTTTTTCTGTTTCTTGTCTTGCTTGCTTTTCTGTTTGCACCGTTGCCGATCGGTCTTTTGGCGTTGTTCGGATTTGCTTGCTCGGTGTTTTATCCGCTTTTGATTCGACGGACGGTCAACCGCAATGAGGAACTGTTCGATCGCTTTCGGATGCCGCGTGTCGGTGTGATACGGGACGGCAATCTACAATCGGTTCGTGCCGATCACATTGTTTTTGGGGACTTGCTCTCCCTGAAAGCCGGAGATATCGTTCCTGCCGACTGTCGTTTGATCGCCTCCGATTGCCTGCGTGTGTTGGACGTGCGGCGTGATGAGAACGGCAAGCTTTTACGCAGGGCCGTAACCAAAAGAGCTGTATCACAGGAATTGATCGGTCGGTCTGTCGATTTTGACCGTTCGGAAGAGCTTTTGCGCGGTGTATCGGAAATTCTTGAAGGCGAGGCACTTGCCGTGGTGATCGCCACGGGAGAGGATACGTGTTGGCGCAGGGAACGGTGCGGTGAGAGCCCATCGGAACATCATCGCTCGGGAGTGGGAGATGGATGTGTGGGACGTGCCGCAAATTCCGCTTTGGCTTTATATACGCTTTCTCTCTTCGTCGCTTTTTTTCTGTTTCTAATCATACGCGTTCTGTTTTGCAAATCCGATGAGTTTGGGCTTGTATCGATATTTTTATCGCTTGGTGCGATGATCTGTATTGGCGCGCCGACACGGTTGCGCTCTCTGTTGGATAGCTTTGAAACCAAGTGGAGAGAAGCGAGAATCAAGTCTGACGATCCGAACGAACGGGTTGTTTTAAAATCCAATCAAGCGGTGGATCGTCTTGTTGAACTGACCGATCTTTTCATAACGGGCAGGGAAGCGCTTGCACTCCTGCAGACGGATGCTTCATCAAAAAATGGCTTTTTGGAGGTTCTGAAGGCTTGTTGCGAGCATGGGATTCGTTTGTCTGTCTTTTTGGATGAAGACTTGGGAGAGCTATCCGCATTGCAATCGGTTGCGTCTTCTTTGTGCCTGACAAAAGAAGCGATTGGCAGTGAAAAACGTGCCGATTTGCCCGAATATATCGAAAAGTACCGTGTTTTTTGCGGCTTTGGTCATGAAGATACCATCAAACTTGCGCTTTATCTGCGTCAGCAAAAGCGGCGCGTTGCCGTGATCGGTGACCGCGAGAAGGATATTGAATTGTTTTCGGTTGGTTCGCTTTCTGTCGGTGTCGCCGATGTTTTTGACATACTGAATGATAGCAGACAAAATGACAAGTCGATGCAAAAGAAGATGACCGAATCACCGCCGTCGCTTTTGCGACACGCCGATATTTTGGTAGCTCCCACCGATAAGACGGGCGGATCTGTTGCCTGCATGCTTTCTCTGATTCGAGATGCGCGTCTGATTGTATCGAAGGGAAAGGCGGCATTCGATTTTCTCGCTCTGTCGCAGTTGACGGCACTTTCCTTCGTTTTTCTTTCCTGCGTGTTCGGTCTTGCGTTGCCCACCGCTTTTTATCTGCTTTTTGGCATGGGTTTATTGGAAACGGTTGGAATTCTTTGGATCTCTTCACTCGCGCAATCGGATTGGTCGAACAATTCGGGTCGTTTGGGACAACGACGTTTGCTCAAAGGCATCATAGATCCTTCTGTTTGGGTGCCTATTATTGCGCCGAGTCTGCTTTGCTGCATTGTGATTCTTGTTTTGCGGGCTTTGAACGTTGTATCGCTTGACCGTGCCGGCGTATTTTTGTTTTGTTCCTTATTATTATTACAGATCTGCGCGCTATTGCTTTCCGTATTACAGGAAGGCTTCGTCATATCCAACGTGCGCTTTTTGTTGCCGATTGCCGCAGTGATGCTTCCAATATTGATTTTGAGCGCTTTTTGCGTCGCTTTTCGCGACTTTGATCTGCTTTTGAAGCTTGGTGATTGGAATGCCGTTACATTAGGCTTACTGCCTCTGGCTCCCATATCCTGCTTTTTTGCGCGTTATCTGTTTGCCGTGTTTTTTTATCGGACAGCCAAGTAATTTCACGTATCTGCATATACTGTCGTTGAATCTGATTCTTTCAAAAGGAGCTAACCGAAGATGAAACGATGCAGTACCGCTGATTTAAGAAGACTTGAAATTATCAATCTGTGTGACGGCACCCGACTCGGTTGCGCGAGCGATTTTGAGTTTGACTGCGAGGATGCGCGTGTACTGGCTCTGGTCATTCGCGGGAACGGCGGTTTTTTCGGTCTTGGCAGGGAGGATGATATCATCATTCCGTGGGAAAACATTGAATGTATCGGAGAGGATACCATTCTTGTAAAACTGACACAACAGGATGCCGCAAGATGCTGCGTTCCGCGTTGCCGATTTACGGGGAAACGAAGATTTTAGAAATAATTGTTAAAAAAATGTAAACATTGAATTTGTGTGTTGCAAATTGAAAAAGAATATGTTATAATATCGTGTAATTGCGCGGAATTTTCGGGAAACACGGAAATTTCGTGCAAAATAAATAATCACACACACCGGACGAGCGTTGCATCGGTGCCGCAAATGCGGTTTTTGGCAATGCGTTGCGGTGGTGGAAAAACCGAAGGAGGACATAAAAATGTCTGTTGTATCCATTAAGCAGTTGCTTGAAGCAGGTGTTCATTTCGGACACCACACCAGAAGATGGAACCCCAAAATGCAGGAGTACATCTTCACCGAGAGAAATGGTATTTATATCATTGACCTCCAGAAGACCGTTAAGAAGTTCGAAGAGGCTTACAACTTTGTTCGTGAGCTTTCCGAGCAGAACGGAACCATGCTGTTCGTCGGCACCAAGAAGCAGGCAGCAGAGGCAATCAAGGAAGAGGCAACCCGTTGCGGCATGTACTACGTTAACGTAAGATGGCCCGGCGGTATGATGACTAACTTCAAGACCATCAAGAAGTCCATCAACCGTCTCAACGACCTGTACAAGATGCAGGAGGACGGCACCTTTGATCTGCTTCCCAAGAAGGAAGTTGCTGCAATGCAGAAGGAAATCTTTGATCTTGAGAAGAGCTACGGCGGTATCAAGACCATGGACAGACTCCCCGATGCAGTATTCATCGTTGACCCCAAGAAGGAAAGAAACGCAGTTCTTGAGGCAAAGAAGCTGGGCATTCCGGTAGTTGCAATCGTTGACACCAACTGCGATCCCGACGATGCAGATTATATCATTCCCGGTAACGACGACGCGATTCGCGCAATCAAGTTGATCTCCGCAGCACTTGCAGATGCCATCATCGAGGGCAAGCAGGGTGAGGCTACCGCAGCAGAGGAAGCTGTTGAAGAGGCAGCTGCAACCGACGCTGAGTAATTATTTCGACTATTACTGTAAAGGAGATAAGAAAAATGGCTACGATTACAGCAAAAGACGTTGCAGCGCTCCGCGCTAAAACCGGTATCGGTATGATGGAGTGCAAGAAGGCGCTTGTTGAAGCAGATGGCGACGTAGATGCCGCTATCAAGATCCTTCGTGAGAAGGGTGAGTTGAAGGCAGAGTCCA
>JAZRGI010000195.1:0-7821 GCA_045644105.1 Eubacteriales bacterium
CGCATCCAACATCAATCTGCTCAACTATGCAGATGCAGATGGCAACGTTTTCTTCGATGCAATTCTCAATTCGGAAATCGTTCAGGCAGGACGTAAGCCCGCAGGCTATAACCCTGCAGTCAATACGCTTTCCGAAGTTTATTGGTACGTCAAGGGCGACGAAACCAAGACTCCCGTCAACCTGGAAACCAAGTTCCCCGACGGAACGGTTCTGGTTTGCGCTTATAAGGTAATTTACCTGATGAACCCGACCGACATCACCGGAAAGCCTCTGGAATTTACGGTTGTTGAGGAGAACGGCTTCTATGAAGTCATTCTGAAGAACTGGGATTACCAGAACGGTTTTGTGCTTGACATCGACCAGACCTTGTTGCAGAAGGCCGCAAACGGAACCGAGGACGTCACTCTGTCGGTAACCGATGAAATGGGCGGCAAGTTCGAGATCTCCCTGGATAAGGCAACGCTCGCAAGTCTGTATGCACAGAACGCAAAGTCGCTCAAGTACGCATACGGTTACGCAAACGATATTAACGGCGGAAACAGTGAGTTTGCAGGAACCATGTACGATCAGAGCGCGTTCATCGGCAACAATTTCTGCAAGCCGGAGTACGTATCCTTCCAGATCTTGAGTGTTGACGATCAGGAGATCACCACCTTTGATGACAACAAGATCACCATCACAGTTCCTTTCGCACACGCAGGCGGTGCAAACACCAACGCTTACGCATGGAAGGACGGCAATCGCGAGTCACTCGAAAAGGATCTTTCCGACACCACCAAGATCACCTTCCACACCTCGCACTTCTCCGATTTCGTTGCACTCAACGAATATGCAATCAACTTTGAGAAGTTCGTAACCGAGGACGGCTTCCTGAAGGAAGGTTGGTTGGCAGGTCAGCAACAGGCAGGCGTGCTCTACTATCCCGTAGGAGCAACCATTACCTTGAACTTCGTCGTTACCGGCAACTATGAGCCGATTCTTGTAACCAACATTCATACCAATCAGGAATATGCCATTGGATCGGTATACACCGTAACCGGCGATGCAAACTTCTCCGTAACCCTTCGCGGTGATATTTACTACGTATTCTACTACATCAACGGCACGTTGTGGTACACCCAGGACTACGTTAAGAATTCCGGCTTTAGCCGCAACGACATTCTGACGATTGATGCTGTAATGGCGAACTCTCAACAGACTCTGCCCAGCGACTTCTTTACCACTTACGATCAAAGCACCGGTAAGTGGGTTGGCCTTGATGCATTGACCTACATCAACACGCAGGACATCGTTCTGACCGCAACCTGGGATACCATTGCTTCGATTTACACCATTAAGTTCAATGTACCCACCGGCGTAACGGCAGTTCCCGATATGACGGTTACCTCTTCCAACAGTGTTGCAAACATCGTTGCGGGTCTTAACCTTCCCACAATCCCTGCCAATGCAAAAGAAGGCGCATATTGGGACGTTGCAAACTACACGCTTGACACTACCGGTACCGTGATCACCATTTCCCTGAAATATACGGAAAAGGCGAACGCAATCGTTAACAATGCCGGCGCAACCATCACGGATGCCAACGGCAATGCCATTACCTCTGCAGTTGCGGGTACCACCGTAACCGTAGTTGCCCCCTCCAAGGAACACTACAATGCAGTTGTAACGGTTGTAACGGCGCAGGATCCCAACACCAACTTGTTTAGCAACGGAACCTTCGTCATGCCCGACGAAATCGTATACGTTAACGTAACCTATACGCCCAAGACCTACACCTATACCTATAACGGCATCACTTACGAGGCACTTTACGGCTCGACCGTAACCTTGAATCCCGTTACCGTTGAAAAGGGCAAGGTAATTGATACCGTTGCCATTAGCGGTGCACTTTCCAAGATCGAGCTTGTATCGGTTACCACCAACGCCAATGGCGCAAAGGTATTCGTATATGCAATTACGGTTCTGGAAGATAACCTCACCGTAACCATCACCACTCGCGCACTGACGGCGGCCGACATTCTCAACATCTTCAACGGCAAGGTATTTGAGGGTGACTCCGTAGAATCGGGTGTTGACAACGTAGAGTTCTTGAGCTGGTCCGAAACCGTTCTCAACGCATTCCGCTTTGCAACCTTCGGACTGATCGACGATACCGCATCCATGTTGTGGTTGTGGATCTTGTTGGCAATTCTTCTGTTCGCTCTGATCATCGCACTGTTGTACAGATTGATCATCAAGGGTAAGATGAAGAAGCCCGCATTCCTTGTTCGCTTCGTCGTTTGGGTCGTTAGCATCTTCTTCGCTGTCTGCCACTTCTTTGCCGCAGTTGCATTGAAGATCGCAGGTCTGCTCGGCAAGAGCGACAATGCAGAGGACTACGGATTCACCGTTGTTCCCGAAGACGAGGAGATTACCGAAGAGGTTACCGAGGAGGTTACCGAGGAGGTTACCGAAGAGGTTGCCGAAGAGGTTGCCGAAGAAGCTACCGAAGAAGCTACCGAGGAGGTTACCGAGGAGGTTACCGAGGAGGTTACCGAAGAGGTTACCGAAGAGGTTACCGAAGAAGCTACCGAAGAGGTTACCGAAGAGGTTGCCGAGGAAATCGAGACGGTTGAAGAAACCGAAACAACCGAAGAAAGTGACAAAAAGGTCATTCTCATGATGCCCTCTTCTCAACCTGTTGAGAAAGCTACCGAGGAAGCTACCGAGGATGTTGCCGAGGAAACTACCGAAGAAGTAGTTACCGAGGAAAACACCGAGGAAAACAACTAATTTATAACCATCATGCACAGAGCCGCATTCAACAGATTGCGGCTCCGTGTTGAACACGAAACGGGAAAACCTTGACATGGGGTTTTCCCGTTTCGCAACAAAGAGGTCAATTATGAAGTACACAAAACATTTTACCGTAAAATGGCATGACACCGATGCCAACCGTGAGGTTTGTCCATCTCAAATTTTGGCATATATGCAGGAAACGTCGCATCACCATTTAATCGATGCAGGCATGAGTCTTGATGAGTTGCGCGACCGACACAAGCTTGCTTTTTTTCTCAGTCGTATTTCCATCGCCTTCTATGCCCCCCTGTTCGCAAATGAGGAGATCACCGTCCAGACGTGGATTTTGGAAAGCAAAGGATTAAGCTTTCTGCGGTGTTTTCGGATTCTGCGCAAGGAAGAGGTGGTTGCCGAAGCACACTCGGTATGGGCATTGTTGGATCTGCATCAAAACCGTCTGCTCCCCGTCACCGCATTTCCCTATCACATCGAGCCGGACGCACCGCTTGATGCCAAGCTTTCGGCAAGGTTGCGCATTCCCCCGCTTGCAGAAATGGAGCAGGCAGGTGATCGCCGCATCGTCTATTCCGACATCGACTACAACGGTCACATGAACAACACGCATTATCCGAATATGCTATTGGATTTCACACCCGACATTCTCGGAAAGCAGATCACCAACATGACACTCTCTTTTTTGCACGAGGCAACCTTTGGCCACACACTAAAAGTTTACCGTGTCGGATGTCAGGACGGCTATGCCTTCCGCACGTTGGATGAAAACGGCAACACCTGTCTTGAGGCAAGTCTTAACTTTAAGGATCGGGAAGACAACGCTCTCTCAACCGATCTCAACGATTGAAGGAAGATTGAAGGAAACAAGTAACGATATGAAAAAGAAACGCGTTGCAAAAATCAAAAAATGGCAACTGCTGCGCTTCCAATCAAAAGAAGAAGCGGTCGATCTTTCGTCATTGGAAGCACTGACGGTCGGACGGCGTGCCTTTTCCCGAAAGAAAAATCTGCATACGGTTACTCTGCCAAATGAGCTATCGGCAATCAAAACCGAGGCTTTCTTGCGTTGCAAGGCATTGACAAAAGTAACGCTTGGCAGGCAAAACGCCGTTGGAATTTCCGAAAAGGCATTTGTCGGTTGTACGGCATTGCAAGAAATCGAGAACAGTGAGATGATATTTTCCATCGGCGCGCGCGCTTTTGCAAACTGCACGTCGCTTGAAGGATTCACGTTCGGCAGTGAAATCAGACGGATCGGCGATCAAGCCTTTTACGGTTGTGAAGCATTGAGAGAACTTACTCTCCCTTCCTGCATTCGTCGCATCGGCAAAAGCGCCTTTGCAAACAGCACATCGCTTTCGCAGGTCACTCTGCAAAAGGGATCGACAGCACTTGCCCCCAACCTGTTCCGAAACTGCCGCGCCCTTTGTGACATTTGTCTGCCGGAAACGCTTTCCGCCGTTTCGGTAGGCGCGTTTCGCAACTGCACCGCGTTGCAAGAGATCGTCATCCCGTCAGGCGTACGAAAAATCGAAAAAAAGGCATTTTTCAACTGCACAAACTTGAAACGGGCAGAACTGTCTTTGGGATGCGAGCGCATCGGCAAACGCGCCTTTGCCCGTTGCACAGACCTTGCCGAGGTCGGTGTTCCGCGCACCCTCAAGCGGCTCGGCTTTGCGGCGTTCGGTCTTGGAAAAAAACAAGACAAGATCGTGATATCGGTTGAAAACGAATATATGCTACGCAGAATAAAGCGATTGCTCTTTTTCTGCGGCTCGCTTGGCAGAGCAGAGGTGGTGCTTGCCGGCAAGACGGTTGCACAACGCAAGCGCGAGCGCAGGCGCACAACGCTTGAAAAAGAACCGGTTCACCTGATCGATCCCAATGTCGACTTTAGCAAAAAGCCGCGTGTTTACGCAATTGATCCCTCCCAAGAAAACACCGCAAGCAATCAAAATTGCGTTGCAAATTTCGTCGAACAGACCTGCGAACTTGTCCCGAATGTTCCTTCGGAGGCAGCTCAAGAATGTGTACAAGAGCCCTCCTCGGAGGTGGCGCGAGAACCTGTTCAAGAGGCGGTACAAGATGCTACCTCAAAGCCTGTGCAAAAGGTGAACGAGGAGTCCCTCCCGAACGCCGATGCAGAAACCGACACCTGCCCCAAACCCTGCCCCGACGAAGCCGAAGGGAAGTCCCCAACAAGCGAGATACCTCTCGACTCCGAACAATTATAAGAAAATTTACGGAGAAACGCAACCGTTTACAAAACCGAGTGAAACAACTCTGTTTTTGCAACACGTGTTGCGTTTTTCTGCTTTTTGATCGGTTTTGAGTTTTCTCAAACGTATTGACAAGACGGCTTCCCTGTGCTACAATATAGGTGCAAGGGCATAGTCCTGCCGAGAAAACCCATTTCCGAGAAAGGAACCCGAATATGATGACACTGACACACCTGGACGCCCCCATCCGCGTTTTTGGAGTCGCGTTTTTTGAAGAAAAGCAAAAGTTGGAAAGGCTCCCTCTTGATCTGATCGAAGCCCTCAAATACGGCAATAAGCTTGGCAGACGTTGCCCCGGCACCCGTGTCTGCTTTCGTACCGATGCCACCGAGTTTGAATTGGAATTGACGTTGGAACCCCTGTCGATCGATATCGGCATGGCGGTCTACTCCTGTCAGTCGGCAGAGGTGCTTGTGGGCGAACGAGGACGGGCGCGCTTTGCCGCTCTTGTCAACCCGCCCAACTACAACACCACCACCTTCTCCAAAAAGATCACCAAGAGCGACAAAATGGAGGACGTCACCGTCTTTTTGCCGCGCAACGAGGTGGTTTCCTGTGTCAAACTGACCTTTCCGGACGGTGCACGAGTAGAGGAACCGACACCCTATCGCTATGGCCCTGTGCTTTATTACGGCTCGTCCATCACCGAGGGCGGTTGTTGTTGCCGCCTCACCAACGCCTACACGGCACTGCTCTCCAATCGCCTCGACGTTGACTATTACAATTTTGGATTTTCGGGATCGGCAAAGGGCGAATTGATCATGGCGGATTATATCAATACGATTCCCGTCAAGGCTTTTGTCTATGATTACGATCATAACTCTCCGAGTGCCGAGCATTTGCGCAGTACACACGAGCCGTTCTTTTTGCGCATCCGCGAAAAGCAACCCGACCTCCCGATCCTAATGATGGGACGTCCCGATTTTGATTACACTGCCGATGCAAAGGAACGCCGCGAAGTAATTCTCAACACCTACCAAAATGCGCTTGCAAGGGGCGACAAAAACGTCTACTACCTCGACAGTGAGGAGTTCTTTGGCACCGTAGACCGTGAGCAATGCACCATTGACCGCGTTCACCCCAACGATCTCGGCTTTTACCGCATGGCAGATGTGGTTGAACCGATGCTTCGTCGGATGCTCGGTATCCAATAAAACAAGCAAAAAAGCAATCCCCGCAAGGGATTGCTTTTTTCGTTGCTCGTGTTAACAAGCGGGGAACGACAATGCGGCAATATCTCGCGCGGCATCCGAAAGAATTTCCGCAAGCGATCGCTCCGAGGCGGCACACCCTTCAAGAGGTGTTTCCAAAAAGGCTTGTCGAATGTCGGCAGTAGTTTTCAGAACGGCGGCACGGTCGATCTCGCCCCCCTCCGCATAAGCCTTTTCGACGGCGGCAAACAGGCAGCGCATCTCCGGCAGGTAGAGGCATTTGGCGTTTTCATAAATGTAGGAACGGCAGTAATCGCACTCGGCGTTGTTTTTCAACACCGCCTCAAACCGAGGGTTGGTTTGCGCAACCGTCCGAAGCCGATGAAGTGTAATCAAAAGCGAATAATCCTCGTGCGCACCAAGCAATTCCGTCATGCGCTCCATCAACTGCTCGGCGTGTTGCATCGCCGCCTTCAGTTCGGCAATCGGACCTTCCGAAGCAAAGTGAAGTTGAACCGAAAGGATCGCCGCATTGAGGAATCTTCCAATGACGGTACGGGCAATGTCAAAGAAATCGCGCTCGGTCAGTGCATCATCCGTTGGAATAACCGACAACGTATGCAAAATTTCCACCGCATTTTTTTGCAACGCGGCAAGCGGCGCGAGCTTTTTGCGATAGCTTTCGGCTTTTGCTTTTTGAAATTCCGCCCGCCTTGTGATCTGCACAAAGAGATCAAAATCGGCGTGATAATACATCTTTCCCGTGCTCCACGCGCAAAGCGAAACAATGGGCATCAGTTTTTTCCAAACCATCTCCATGTTTTTGGAAAGCGAGGCAGGGTAACGGCGGAGGCAGTACCGGTTGATCATGTCGTCAATCGGTAACGTATCGCTTTCCCATGCGTTGCAGGCAAGGTATTCCAGCATAAAGGGATCACCGTGCGAAAACTCGGGCCACAACACAAGCCCCCGACACATGGGATCGCCTTTGGCAAGCGATAGGCGCTCGTTTATCCACTCGTAATAACCGCGAAGCTCGTTGTTTGGCTCGTATCCGCCAAAAATACCAAACACCCACGGGAACTTTTGCATAACGTCCCACTCTGTAAAATTGTTTTCGGTCACCGTATCCGAGGTGTAGTCGAGGATCATCGTCGATGAAGGATCGAGTTCGGCAACCAACTCCCGCACTTCCTGCGGGCTAAAGTGCCGCCAAAGATCCCAACTCGCAATCAAAAGCGGTGCGCCCGGATATTTTTCTTGTACCGCCGTTGCTATTTTGCGATAGACAAACAACTTCATGCGTTTGTTTTCTTCGGCATCGGCGGAATAAAGACGTTCCCCAAGTCCGATGGTATGGAAGATCTCGGGCTTACCGTACTCCCCGATATGGGTATCGGTCAGACGGAAATAATTTTCAAAGTTGGTCTTGTCGCGCACGTCCCAAACTCTTCCGGTTGGATCACCGTAGGTGTTGTTGGATTGCGGCAATAGGACGGGCTTCTGCTTTTCAAGAAAGGCTTTCGGCGTACGCGAATACCAATGCGACATGGTTCCGCAATCCTCCGGATGCACCAGGTCGCGTTCGAAGGCATAT
>JAZRGI010000196.1:0-4213 GCA_045644105.1 Eubacteriales bacterium
CCGCCGTTTCCGAGTCCCGCATCGGGCTCGCACTCGTAAAGATCCTCAAGCTCAAATCCGAGCTGCTTGAGCGCCGCCTTGTATGCCTCGGCAAGACCGAGATTGTGCAGGTTGGTCTTGAGCGATCTGCCCAAAAGGAATTCCATACACATATAGTATACGCGCTTTCCGCCCTCGCGGTTGACCTTCTTCTTGTATGCGGCACGCTTATCGTTCAAAAGATTGCGTACGGTGATTGCCGCCGCCTTATATATCTGATCACGCGACGCCTCGGCTGCGTTGCATCCGAAGTGCCGCTGTAAAACGCCTTCGATCTGTTCCTTGACCTCGGCGCTTTTGGGTTGTTGATTCATTGGTTGATACCTCCGTGGTTTTCTTTCTTTTTGTGCGGCATAGTGACGCACGTGGGCGTAATGGGAAATTGAGGATGATCAAACTCCCGACACCCCGTCTTTTATCAAATCTCCTGATACAATGCCAGATACTGCTCTGCCGATGCGCTCCAGGAGAAGTCGGTCTTCATGATCTTGGAAACCAGCTTCTTGCGCTTTTCGGAATCGTTCCAAAGCTCCAGTGCCGCCTCGGTACGCTCCTTCAACTCGTCTGCCGAGTAGTTTGCAAAGGTAAAGCCGTTGCCGTTGATCTTTTTCTTATCCTCCCAATAGGGCTTGATGGAGTCGTAAAGACCGCCCGTTTCGCGCACGACGGGAATCGCACCGTAGCGGCTTGCGATCATTTGAGAAAGACCACACGGCTCGCTCTTGGAGGGCATCAGGAAAATATCGGTAGCCGCATAGATGCGCTTGGAAAGGTCGCGGTCATAGGTGATCAGAGCGCGAACCTTATCGGGGAAGCTTGCCTGCAGATCGGTAAAGAACTGCTCGTAGCGCGCCTCTCCCTTACCCAGAACCACCAACTGAACGTCGTGGTGCAATACGATATCATAGATACACCCCGCGATCAGGTCAAGTCCTTTGTGTGCCGCAAGGCGCGAGATGACGGCAAGCATGGGAACGTCCTCTCGTTCAGGCAGACCAACCTCCCGTTGCAGTGCCAGCTTGTCGGCGGTCTTTCCGCCCATGGAGCGAAGCGAGAAGTTTGCGGCAATCGCCTTGTCGGTCTTTGGATTGTAGTAATCGTAATCGATACCGTTGAGGATTCCGCTCAACTTATATGCATTGTTGTTCAGGCAGGAATCCAAGCCGTGTGCGTAGTAGGGAGTGCGGATCTCCTCGGCATAGCGGGGACTGACCGTACTGACGCGGTCGGCGCATTCGACCGCCGCCTTCAACAAATTGATGCATCCGCCGTATTCCATCAGAGTGTGCTCATTTTCGCCAAGCGCGAATACGTCACCGAGAATCGAGAAGTCATACTTGCCCTGATACTCGATGTTATGAATGGTAAACACGGTGCGGATATCTCCGTAGCCGCGTCTTTGACGGTACAGACAGTTGAGATAGACCACCGTCAGTGCCGCCTGCCAATCGTGCGCGTGCAACACGTCGGGGAAGAAATCCAGACGCGTCATCATTTCCATAACCGCCATACAGTAGAAAGCATATCTTTCTCCGTCGTCATAGAATCCGTACAGTGCCGGGCGCTTGAAGTAATATTCATTATCGATGAAGTAGTAGGTCACGTTTTTGTTTACAAGACTGTACACACCGCAATATTGCTCGCGCCATGCAAGCTTTACGTAAAAGACCGACTCTTGCTTCATCTGCTTGCGCCAATCCTCGGAAACGGCACCGTAAAGCGGAAGTACCACTCTGACGTCTGCCTCACCGGTTGCGGCAAGCGCGGCGGGCAAAGAACCGAGAACGTCACCAAGTCCTCCGGTTGCGGCAAAGGGCATTGCCTCGGCACCCGCAAATAAGATCTTTTTCATATATTTAATCCTTTCTTGATACGTTTCGAAAGCAACCTGTTTCGGTTGCCATCTCTCTGCATTCCTTCAATGCAGGAAGAAAAAGCAGTTCCCCGCGGATTTGCTCTTTCTTCCTACATTGAGGGGGTACGGACACGGCGCAAAAACGCCGTGTCCGTTATCGTTTTTCTAAAAGCCTATTCTCTTTGGAATTAAACCATTTCTCCCTTTCCGATGAAGAAGGGCTTGGTTTCGTGTCCCGACAACATACGGCCATCCTTAATAACGACGTTCTTATCGGTAACGACACAGTTCAAGTGCACGTTGTCGCCAACGTAGGTGTCCTGCAAAAGAATGCAATTCTTGATCACAGTTCCCTTTCCGACGTGAACGTTACGGAAGAGAATACAATTTTCAACGGTTCCCTCAATCACACATCCATCGGCAAGCAAGCTGTTCTTAACGTTTGCCTCATCGGAATACTTGGTGGGGGCGCTATTGCGGATCTTGGTATAGATATGGCGGTCGGCGTTTCTGAACAGGTCGTTTCTGACCTCGGAACGCAACAGACTCATGGAGCTTTCAAAGTAGCTCTCCATAGAGGAGATCACCGAATACCATCCGTCAAAGGGATATGCGCGGATCACCTTTTTCTTAAGGTTCTTTGCGATCACGTCCTTGTGGAAGCTCATATGTCCGCGTGCAATCGCATCGTTTACGGCGGTCTGCAGGTCGGCGCGACTGATCACCATAATGTTGGTACTGACGGTGACGTTGCCCTTTTCGGGATATCTGTCCTCCATATCGACCACGCGATTGTTGTCGTCCACCTTCAGTACGCTCACGGGTTGCTCGAAACGATAGTTGCCTGCCTTGAGCTTCTTGGTGACGATGGTCATAAATGCACCCGACGCGATGTGATCTTCCAGAACCTTATTCAGATCGATGTTCACGATCACGTCGCAGTCCGAAAACACGATATAGTCGGCACCGCAACGGTTGATAAAGTTAGCGGCTCCCATCAATGCCTCAAGACGGTTTTCGTAAAGCTTGTTAGCTCCGACGTTCTCATACGCCGTAACGTAAGGGGGCAGAAGCTTGATACCACCCGAACGGCGGGGCAGATCCCAGTCCTTGCCGTTGCCGACGTGGTCCATCAGGGATTGGTAATTGTAGTGGGTGATGACGCCCACATTGGTAATGTTGGAGTTGACCATATTGGAGAGCGCAAAGTCAATCAAACGGTAGCGGCATCCGTAAGGAATGCTTGCCATCGTCCGTCTGCGCGTCATTTCGGGAATGCTCTGATCGTGAATATTCGAAAAAATCAATCCTGCTGCAGTCATTTTCCTTACCTCCTTACATATCAGAGATCATTGCGCCGGCAGGAATTTTCTTCCCCGCCGGAACAACAACGTCCGCACCGATTACCGCGATCTCGTTGGTCTTGTCCTTCGGCTCGCCCACCGTAGCACCCTTGCCGACCGTCACGTTGGCGTCAAGGATCGAATAAGTAACCGTAGCACCGGCTTTGACCGTAACGTCGTTCATGATGACACTGTCCTCAACCACGGCACCCTCTTCTACGACGACGTTGGGACCAAGTACACTGTTGCGTACCGTTCCGTAGATCTCGCAACCCGCCGTGATCGAAGAATTTACAACCTTTGCGTTGGCACCGACAAATTGAGGTGCCTCGGCGCCCGGACGGCTAAAGATGCGCCAATTCTCGTCGACAAGCGAAAGTGTGGGATTCTCTCCCAAAAGATCCATATTCGCCTCCCAAAGAGAGGAAATGGTTCCAACGTCCTTCCAGTATCCCTCAAAGGGATAAGCCATCATCTTCTCTCCGCCCGAAAGCATTGCGGGAATGATATTCTTTCCGAAGTCGTTGGACGAATCGGGGTTCTTGCTATCCTCTGCAAGGTAAGCCTGCAATTTGGATTTTGTGAAAATATAAATACCCATCGATGCCTTGGTACTGTCGGGATTCTTCGGCTTTTCACTGAACTTGTAGATGGTTCCATCGTCGTTGGTGCTCATAATACCAAAGCGACTTGCCTCCTCCAGCGAAACGTCAATGACAGCAATGGTGCAATCGGCTCCGCTCTGCTTGTGGTATGCCAGCATTTTGGCATAGTCCATTTTGTAGATGTGGTCGCCCGAAAGCACGAGAACGTATTCGGGGTCATAGCGGTCTATAAAGTTGAGATTCTGATAGATAGCGTTCGCAGTACCGCGGTACCAATCCGCGCCGTCCATAGCTTGGTAGGGGGGAAGGATCTTAACGCCGCCAAAGGTGCGGTCAAGGTCCCAGGGAAGTCCGTTTCCGATGTAGTCATT
>JAZRGI010000197.1:0-2585 GCA_045644105.1 Eubacteriales bacterium
CCCATCTTCTTCATGGTGACAGCAAAGAGATTGAAGGTACCGCCGTAGATGGTGGACGAGCAGACGACGTGGTCGCCGCAATTGGCAATATTGAACACGGCATAGAAGTTTGCCGCCTGTCCCGATGAGGTGAGCATTGCGGCGCTTCCCCCCTCCAACTCGCAGCTCTTTGCGGCTACGGTGTCGCAGGTGGGATTCTGCAGGCGCGAATAGAAGTAGTCCGATGCCTCCAGATCAAACAACTTACCCATATCCTCGCTGGTTTCGTAGCGGAAGGTGGTGCTTTGAATGATCGGGATCTGTCTGGGTTCTCCGTTGCCGGGGCGGTAGCCGCCCTGCACGCACTTGGTTTCGATTTTATAATTCTGATTGCTCACGGTAGCATCTCCTTTATCACTTTGGACGGAAACCGTCCTGAATATTTTTTTACGTTTCTACCCTATCGGACGATCAGAGCAAGTCGGCAATCTCGTAGATAAGACGTTCGGTCTTTTCCCAACCGAGGCATGGATCGGTGATACTCTTACCGTAAACCTCTTCGCATCCGATCTTCTGTGCGCCGTCCTCGATATAGCTCTCGATCATAAAGCCCTTGACAAGACGTCTGATATCGCTTGAATAGCGACAACTGTAGAGAACCTCTTTGGCAATGCGGGGTTGCTCCAGATACTTCTTACCCGAATTTGCGTGGTTGGTATCGACGATGACACCGGGATTGGCAAGTCCGCTCTTGGCGTATGCCTCGTACAGACCGATCAGATCCTCATAGTGGTAGTTGGGCAACGACTGTCCGTGCGCGTTGACGTAGCCTCGCAAAATGGCGTGCGCATGGGGATTTCCCTCGCTCTTGACCTCCCAACCGCGATAGAGGAAGGTGTGCGAATGCTGCGCGGCGGTGATCGAGTTCATCATAACGCTAATATCCCCACTTGTGGGATTCTTCATACCGACCGGCACGTCAAGTCCGCTCGCGGTCAGACGGTGAATCTGATCCTCGACCGAACGTGCGCCAACGGCACAGTAAAGCAGAAGATCCGAAAGATAGCGGTGATTCTCGGGGTAAAGCATCTCGTCGGCGCATCCGAAGCCGGTTTCCAGCAATGCGCGCATATGCAAATGACGGATCGACAGAATGCCCTTGAGCAGGTCGGGTGCGGCATTGGGATCGGGTTGATGCAACATTCCCTTATAGCCGTCACCCGTGGTGCGCGGCTTATTGGTGTAGATGCGCGGAACGATCATCAATTTGTCGCTCACACGGTCCTGCACCGGGCGCAGGCGCGAAATATAGTCGATGACCGAATCCTCATGGTCGGCGGAACAAGGGCCGATAACCAGAACCATACGGTCGCTCTTTCCTTCAAAGATATCCTTCAGTTCCCCGAGTTGCTTCTCTCTGATCGCATTCATTTCGGGGGTGATGGGATACTGCTCCTTGATCTCCTTCGGTACGGGGAGTTTACGATAAAAATTCATATTCATGGTGGGTTTCTCCTTATGGTTATTGCGTTGACGAGTTTCACTCGCCGTGTTTTTCGTTTATTTATTTTTTTCCTCGGTCGGCTTATCGAAGAGTGCGCGACGCGCGGTGGAAGCACGCATCATACTGCGCATTGCCTCGCGATCCCCCTCGGCAAGCATCCTGCGAAGCGATGCAAACTCCTCACTGAAGGCATCCATCTGACGCAGAAGCGCGTCACGGTTGAGCAAAAACAGCTCCGACCACATCTCGTCGTTGATCTTTGCGATGCGCGTCAGATCGCGGAACGAGTCGCCCGTATAGGCGGCAAGTGCCTCCGAATCGTTGCAGGTCATCAAGGTCACGGCGATGCAGTGCGTCAATTGTGAGAGAAAAGCAATGGTTTCGTCGTGCTCTCGCGGGGAGAGACAGGTGATGCGCGCAAAGCCAAGCTCCTCGCCGAGTTTTTTACAGATCGCGATTGCCTCGGGTGTGTTGCGTTCGGTGGGGGTAACGATGTAGTTCGCACCTTGAAAAACACCGTCGTCACTGTATTCGACACCACTGCGCTCGCGTCCCGCCATCGGATGCGCGGCAATGAACTCAACGTCGCGTCGAAGCAGGCTCTGCACGGTATCAACGACGCTTTCCTTGACACCCGTTACGTCGGTGATCAATGCGCCCGGCTTGAAAAAGCGTTGATATTGTCTGATCCAATCGATAAAGACGTGCGGATAGAGTGCGAAAACGATCAGGTCGGCATCCGCCACAAGCGCCGGATCGACCTCTGTGCTTCCCAAAACGATCATCCCTTCGGAAAGCGCGTAATCGATGTCGGGTTGATGCTTGGTGATACATCGCACACGATAGCCTCGCTTGGTCAACGCACGGGCATAGCTTCCGCCGATGACACCAAGACCGACGATCAGGATATTGGTATTTTGATTCAATTCATATTTAAGGTTCATCATGTTCTGTAACCTCAATTCCAAGCGATCTCAAATCATCAAAGAAATCGGGATAGCTTTTCTTGACCGCCTCTGCCCCCTCGATGCTTCCGCCGAGCGCCGTCAACAGGACGGCAAGCGACATGACGACGCGGTGGTCGTTGTGTCCGTTGATCGCC
>JAZRGI010000198.1:0-4292 GCA_045644105.1 Eubacteriales bacterium
CCTCACCATCGACCGCGTGGAGCTGCCAAAGGCAGAAAAGCTTGCGGCAGAGGATAAATGGGTACTTTCCAAGTACAACCAAACCGTTGCAACCGTTACAAACGCGCTCGATCACTTTGAGATCGGCGTTGCGCTTGCGGCGATCTACGACTTTATCTGGGATATTTTCTGCGACTGGTATATTGAGTTGACCAAGAGCCGTCTTGCCGAAAAGGGAACCGACGGAAATCTCGTGGCGCAGAACCTGCTTTGCTACGTTCTCACCGGTACGCTCAAGCTTTTGCATCCCTTCATGCCCTTCATTACCGAGGAGATCTACCAGGCATTGCCGCATGACGGTGACAGTGAGAGCATCATGATCTCTCAATATCCCACCGCGAGCGATGCGTTGAGCTATCCCGAGGAGTCCCTGGAGATCGGCAGAGTCATCGCGGCGATCAAGGCGATCCGTCTGCGTCGTAACGAGATGAATGTCGTTCCTTCCAGAAAGGCAAAGGTATATATCGCAACCAAGTATGCGTCTTCCTTTGGTGCCTCCACGCATCCCTTCTTCGTACGCCTTGCATCGGCATCCGACGTTGAGGTTGCCGAAAGCTTTGATTCGTCGGTGGTCAGTGCCGATAACGCCGTGCAGATCATCACCGATTCCGCAACCGTCTATCTGCCTCTGTCGGATCTTGTCGATACCGAAAAGGAGAAGGCAAGATTGAGTGCCGAATACAAGAAGCTGACCGAAGAGATCGACCGTATCAACAAAAAGCTTGCAAATGAAAGTTTTGTTGCCAAAGCTCCCGCAGCGGTAGTCGATGCCGAGCGCGGAAAGCTTGCAAAGTATATGGAAAATCTTGAGGGCGTCAAGAGCGCGCTTGAGAAACTGAACTGAACAGGATAACAAAGCGAGCCGTCGCAAATTGCGACGGCTCGCTTTGTTATGATATGACGGTTTAAAGATCGGATTTGATCTTTTTGATGCAATCCTCGCAGATCAACTTTTCGCCAAAGACGGTGACGTTGTCCGAGGCGCCGCAGAAGATGCAGGAGGAGGAAACCTTCCGCAAAATAATGCGATCTCCGTCGGTGGAAATTTCCAGTTTATCTTTGGTGTTGATTCCGAAATATTCACGAAGCTCTGCAGGGATTACGATTCTGCCCAATTCATCCACTTTTCTCACAATACCGGTATCTTTCATTTTTCTGCAGGTCCTCCGTTTTTCGCCGTTTTGTACAAATTGGTTGTTTTTTCGTTTACAAGTACTATTATATTACATTTTTTTCCATTTGTCAATGGATAAAAATCGAATTTTGTATTTTTTAGTGGCGGAAATTTGTTTGGGAATACGATGAGAGGCTCCTTTTTTTGCAAACGGTGTTATTCTTTCTTGTTTTTGGCAATCATCTTGCCGGAAGTTGCATATAGAAATGGGGGATCCAATGTTAAAAGGGGCACAAAAGCGCATGATCATCGTGCGCACGGGGGATAGCCGATATTTTGACGAGGCGTATTTTGTTTTGCGTCGTGAGGTCGGAACGCAGGCTTCGCTGCAAAGCGATATGTTGAGCGAGGCAAACCGTATTTTGGAGGAGAGCGGCGTTTCTTCGAAGGAACGCAGGCGTTCCGTCAAAGTGTGCGCGTTGTTCTTTTTGTTGGGGATGCTTTTCGGGGGCGGCATATCGGTGTTGGTGTTGTTGCTTCTATAAACCGATGTGTGCAAAAGATCACCGAAACGGTCGGATGGGCGTTTTTTGAACGCGGGTATTGACAAATTGTCTTAAAAGTAGTATAATATTTTTAGCGACATGAGAGCGTTTTGTACGGCGTACCCGACGACAGGTGTGTGGTGTGCCGTGATTTATAAAAGATGAACTTCGATCCGGTGGATGGGGCGTGGTTTCTGCCGGGGTATGGGGTTGTTTCCGTTTGCTGCACCTTTTGCGGCAAGCGTCTCTTTTTGCGTTTACATAACACACGTAAGAAAATATTAAGAAAGGATTTTATAATGCCAAGAAAAACAAAAAAAGCAAAGCCGACAGGTAAGATCCGCATCATTCCTTTGGGCGGATTGGAAGAGATCGGCAAGAATATGACGGTCATCGAGTATGAAAACGACATGGTTGTGGTGGATTGCGGTCTTGGATTTCCCGATGAGGATATGCCGGGTATAGACCTTGTCATCCCGGACATTGCATACCTGGAAGCAAACAAAGAGAAACTTCGCGGCGTAGTACTGACGCACGGACACGAGGATCACATCGGTGCCGTTCCTTATCTGCTTCGTTCGATCAATACGCCGGTTTACGGAACGCCGTTGACCGTCGGTATCATTCGCAACAAACTGGAGGAGCATATTCTTCCCTGGGCGGCAGATCTGCGCACCGTTAATGCCGGTGATAAGATCAGGTTGGGCGAGCTTGAGGTAGAGTTCATTCATGTCAATCACTCGATTGCAGACGCCTGCGCGCTTGCCATTCACACACCGCTCGGAACACTGATCCATACCGGAGATTTTAAGTTGGATACGACGCCGATCGACGGTGAGATGATGGACGTGGTTCGATTGGGCGAGCTTGGACGGCAGGGCGTTCTGCTCTTGATGTGCGAGTCCACCAACGCTGAAAGACCGGGACACACCCCTTCCGAGCGCAAGGTAGGAGAGTCGCTCGAATATATTTTTTCCACGCATCGCGAAAAGCGTGTAATCATTGCTACGTTTTCCTCTAACGTGCATCGCGTACAACAGATCATTGATACCAGTGTCCGCCACGGACGCAAGGTTGCTATTACGGGACGCAGTATGCTCAACATCGTCAGTGCGGCGATCGAGTTGGGCTACATGAAGGTGCCTGCCGGTGTGATCGTTGACATCAACGATATCAAGCGCTACAAGCCGAGCGAACTGACCCTGATCACAACGGGCAGTCAAGGGGAACCGATGTCCGCGCTCTACCGTATGACCTTCTCGGATCACAGTCAGGTTACCCTGGATTCCAACGATCTGGTGGTGCTTTCGGCAAGTGCGATCCCCGGCAATGAAAAATTGGTCGGACGTATCATCAACGAGCTTTCCAAGAAGGACGTTGAGGTTTTGCATGACGCGGTGGTAGAGGTTCACGTTTCGGGACATGCTTGCCAGGAAGAGTTGAAACTGATGCAGGCACTGACGAAGCCCCGCTACTTTATGCCGATTCACGGCGAGAGCCGTCATCTGCTTGCCAATCGCGACCTTGCGAAGCATATGGGAATTTCTCCCGACCGCATTTTCGTTTCCGAGATCGGCAAGATCCTGGAGATCGATGCATCGAGCGCACGCTTTAACGGTACCGCACCCGCCGGCAAGGTATTGGTGGACGGATACGGCGTGGGTGACGTCGGAAACATCGTGCTTCGCGACCGTCGACATCTGGCACAGGACGGTTTGATTGTCGTGGTTGCAACCGTGGACGTCGATGAAAAGCTTCTGATTTCGGGTCCCGACATCGTTTCGCGCGGTTTCGTGTATGTGCGCGAATCGGAGGAACTGATGGAGGAGGCAAGACAGATCGCTTACGAGGCATTGGAGGATGCGTTGGATTGCCGCGGACAGGTTGACCGTATGCAACTCAAGAAGAACGTCAAGGATGATCTTACCAAATATCTCTACGCCAAGACCAAGCGGAAGCCGATGATCCTTCCCGTTATCATGAACGTTTGATGGATTCAATGTTTTCAAAAAACGTTCGGACACCTCCCAAATGAACAAAAACAGGCGAAAATGAAGGCGAAATATCAAAAGTTTTGGATTTGTTCATAATGGCGACACAAGCATTTCACACTGCAAAGCTATAATGTTTGTCTGTGGCTTTGCTCACAAACCGATATTAAGAAGTAAGAAAGGAAGCTCCCCATGGGAAAAGGAAACAGAAACAGACAATTCCATTATCAGGAGAGATTGGAAAATCCTCAAAAAATTCAGCATAAAAAGGTAAAGAAAAAGGCGTCCGCTCCGCAGTGGCTCAAGCCGGCGATCGGTCTTGTATTGGCGCTGGTTATCGTGTTCGGCATTGCGGCAAGCATTGTAACCAACAACGGTATCATTCAGCGTAACCGTATTCTGATCGAGAGTAAGTCGGGTAAGTTTGACGTTACGCAGCAGATGGCGACTTACATCGCATGGCAGAACCTCTACTCGCAGGGCTATTGGTATTGGTCCTACAGCAGCCAGCTTGGCGATTCCACCGCAAAGCAGTACAAGCAGGACGAGTACGCATTGATGATGGCAAGCACACTGCAGAGTCAGCTGCGTGACGGTATCGAT
>JAZRGI010000199.1:0-6528 GCA_045644105.1 Eubacteriales bacterium
AGCAGGGTGTATGGATCTACGCCGCAGAAGCAGGCGGAACCGATCTCTATTCCTCTAACCTCAAAGGTGCCTGCGCCATCGTCCTCGGCAGTGAGGGCAACGGCGTTTCTCAATTGGTTCGCAAAACCTGCGACGGTGTCATCTCGATCCCCATGTACGGCAAGGTCAATTCCTTCAACGTTTCCACCGCCGCCGCCATTCTGCTTGCCGAGGCGGCACGTCAACACCACAAGGATTGATCGCTATCCCCTAAAAATCACCGATCATCGGTAGAAAGGAGTGCGCCATGAAAAAGAACACACACGACGAGCAAGAGGTATCTAACCTACTCAAGCAACTGCAAAAATCCTTTGCAGAACCCGAAAAGCCCAAGAAGAAAAAGGCAGACGACGTTGACGATCAGAAGTTTCAGGAAAAGCTTGCCGCAATGCTCGGAAAGTTGACACAACCCACCCCCAAAAAGAGCAACTCTCGCAAAATGACGCGCACCGCAGAGGATGAAACCATCCCCGAACCCGAAGAACCGATTGTCGAAGAAACTGTCATCGAAGAACCGGTCATTGAAGAACCGGTCATTGAAGAACCGATCGTTGAAGAACCGGTTGTTACGGAAGAGATTGCCGAGGAAGCACCCGTACCCGAAAAGCCGTCGGCAAAAAAGAAAAAATCGACTGCAAAACGCGCTCCGAAACCCAAAAAAGAAGCGCCCGCACCAATGGAGGAAGTGTCAACCGATGTCGACATGCCCACAGAGGAACCGCAACCTGCGCAAGAAGAAGTAATCGATATACCGCCCGAAAGCATTGAAGAGATACTTCAAGAGGAGATTCAGGAAGAGATTCAAGAGAATCTTCCGACAGTCCTTGCGGAAGTGTCCGATATTGCAAACGTTGCTCCGTCAGAAGAGGAATACAAGTCCGAGTCGGAGTCGCAAACGCCCTTGATACCAACGACTGACAACGTCGTTGAAACCGTCGAAGAGGTCTCCACGCCGGAATCCCCTCTCCTCTCCCCCAAAAACGAATCGGCTTCAACCGAAAGCCAATATGCGCCGGCATCGCCGCCGCAAAAGAAGCCTGCGCCGCAGACACACAAGTTTTTAGAAAGCGATCCCATTCCGCAAAGGATCACGATCGCACCTCCGCAAAGCAAGATTCTCTCAAAAAACGAGCCACCATCGAATTTGCGCATCGAGTCACAACCCGATCGCCCCATCATCATCAAACCGAAAAATGCACCCTCGGCAAACGCGGCACCGCAGAAATCCAATTCTGACACCATCGTCATTCGTCCTCGCGTCAACGCCGCGCAAGTAGCCGAGCCGATCGTCATTCAGTCCCCTACCGCAAAAAAAAGCGCGCCGACGCCGCAGTTGCAAACGCCGACGGCAGAAGCCGCCCCCATCAAAATCGGAAAGGAGAGCAAATCGCAGGTCATTCCCGACGCCCCCGGCGATCCCCAAAAATTGCAAAAACCGATCATGAATAAAAAAGCGAATACCACCATTGTCCCGTCTACCGCCTTTACCAAAAGTGCGAAAGACAAGCCTCGAATCGATCAAAATATACCAAGTGCGCCCACGGTCAAGGCGGTTAAAACGCCTGCGCCAAGCACTGCTCCCAACACCGTAAAAACCAAAAACGATCCTCACTCCAAAAAGAAACCAAAAATCGATGCGGTATCGGCAACCTCCGCTCCAAAAGCGCAATCGTCCTCACCCAAAAAGCCGAGTCGCAACTCCAAAAAGCGGGCCACGAAACAAGAGAACGTCGAACCGCAACTCTCGGCAATGGATCTCGTTCGTCAACGTTGCGGACTTTCGGAGGACGACGTTGCCATGATCTTTGAGTTGGGCTACGAAAACGAGCTTGGACGCTTGGTTGGCTATGAAAACCTGCGCCAACTCAAAAACGAGCATCTGCGCCGCATCGGTCTTACCGAGCGCAAGCATTATCGTACCTCCTTCGGCTATCGCGGTGAGGAATACGCAAGTACCAACCAACGCGACAGTGTCATTGCGGCATATCTGCACGATCGCAAACCCTTGATCGCGCGTATTCTTCTGACCACGCTCTGCACCCTGCTCCTGCTCTTTTTGGAACTTCCGCATCCCCAATTTGAGGTACCGTATCTGCCGATCGTATTCCGATTGGCTTCCCTGCTTTTGTTGGGCGGTTGCGCGGCAATTTCCTCGCGACAGATCGCGGCGGGATTGCATAGCTTTTTCAAGTTTACCCCAACTCCCTATTCGGTACCCGCATTGTTGGTGCCCTCTTCCTTGCTCTATGGCACCATCACACTTTTCATCGATCAACCGCTTCTCCGTGTCAGTTTTCTGACCGCATTGGTCTTGCTTCTGATGGCGATCTGCGATCTTTTGCGCTTCTCCACCGAATTGCGCGCACTGAAGATCGTTTCCACCGACGAACCCAAGATTACACTTGCCACCGCTCAACCCCGTAAGAAAAAATTGCGCGTGGGCAACAAGACGGTAAAAATTATCAACGACGACATCGACGAAACCCGCTATCAGGTGCATACCTCCATGCACACGGTCGGACATTTCCGTCGCTTCAACAATATGCACTCGGCATCGCGTCCGTTCGCACTCTTTATCGGCGCATCCTTCGCGCTTGCCACGATGGCGGCATTCGTATGCGCCATCGCCACCTCCAACATCGGATCTGCCATCTCGGACTTTATCACGGTACTTTTGCTTTCTGCACCGGTCTGTGCGGTGTTCGGTTATTTTTACCCTCTGTATCTTGCCAACCGCCTGCTCGCAACGCGCGGTTGCACCCTGGTTGGAGATGAGGCAGTCACCGAATATGAGGGCAATAAAACCATTATTTTCCGCGATACCGATCTCTACACAGCACAACGGTCCACCGAAATCTCGGTACGCTCTGGTGACGCACTCCGACGTGATATGACACTTGCGGGTGCGCTTTTCCGCAAGCTCGGCGGTACGCTCGGTCAAATGGCACAGGCATTTCCCATGACCGAAAACGGAGATCTCTCGGTTTCGGTATCGCGTGTCCACGACAACGGCATCGAAGCTCTGGTGGACAACCGCTATCAGCTTTTGCTTGGAAGTGCCGATTTTCTGACGCACTTTGGCGTAAAGGTTCCCAAAGAAACCACCGACAGTATCCTGCGACGCACCTCCAACGCCGGTTTAATCTATCTGGCAATCGACGGCTCATTGCGGTTGAGCTATGAGATCGAATATCAAGCGCAAAAGAACTTTGAGCGCATGATACGCCATCTTGCCGAAGCGGGTTGCGTCTGCGCGATCTACAGTTATGATCCGAATCTCGACGAGGTCTTTCTGCAAAAGAGCCGCCCCAACGCCTATGGAACCACCGCGGTGTTGAAATCAGGACTCTTTGAGGAGAACAAGCCGGCGGAATTTACCGATACGGGAGCCGTCGCACAAAAGAACAATCTCGACATCGCCTTCCCCATCTATGCGGCGTACGGCATTTCAAAGATCCGACACTTTATAAAGAGAATGCAGATAATCGCGGCGCTTCTCGGTACGCTTCTTGTCTCACTCATCACCCTGTTCGGCAACGGCACCGCGCTCGGTATATTTGCCGTAATGGGCATTCAGCTCTTCTGGATCACCGTGGTCTGCATTGCGACGCACTCCGAGTTGAACCCCGATAAGCTTCACTTCCGCAAAAAACAAAAATAAGTTACCAAAGCTTGTCTACAGATACCGACACAAAAAGAAAAGGACGGTTACCCATGAATATTAAAGACTACAGCTCGATTCTCAAATCGGTTTCCAAGCCCGGCAGATACGCCGGCGGAGAATACGAGCAAACCATAAAGGACAAATCCGCCGTCAAGGCTCGTTTTGCCTTCTGTTTCCCCGACACCTACGAGATCGGTATGTCCAATCTCGGTGTGCGTCTGCTTTACGGCGCCCTGAACCGCTACGAGGACGTTTGGTGCGAGCGCGCCTATACACCGTGGGTGGATATGCAGGAGCAAATGGCAAAGCACTCCCTGCCCCTGACTACGCTTGAAAGCGGAGATCCCCTGCAGGATTTTGATTTTGTCGCCTTTACCCTGCAGTACGAAATGAGCTACACCAACGTGCTCAAAATGCTCGATCTTGCAAAGATTCCTCTTCGTACCGTTAACCGTACCGAGGAGGATCCCATCATCATCGGCGGCGGCCCCTGCGCCTACAATGCCGAACCGATTGCCGATTTCTTCGATTTGTTCAACATCGGCGAGGGCGAGGATATGCTTCCCGCCATCGTACGCCTGTATATCCGCATGAAGGAGGACGGCAGCTACACGAGAGCGGCATTTTTGCACAAAGCCGCAAAGACCATCCCCGGCGTCTACGTCCCCTCTCTGTACGACGTCACCTACAACGACGACGGCACCATCAAGGCATATACCCCCATCTATGACGATATCCCCACCAAGGTGACCAAGCAGATCATCGGCGATCTTGACAAGGTATACTTCCCCGATCAGTTGGTAGTCCCCTACATCGAAACGGTACATGACCGCATCATGTTGGAGGTGTACCGTGGTTGTATTCGCGGTTGTCGCTTCTGTCAGGCAGGCATGATCTACCGTCCCGTCCGTGAAAAGAGTCCCGACGTGCTCAACTGTCAGGCAAAGAAGCTCTTTGACGCAACCGGATACGAGGAGATCTCCATGTCCTCGCTCTCGATCAGCGATTACACCAAGCTTGAGCCGCTTTGCGACAAGCTTCTTTCGTGGACCGACGATCATATGGTATCTCTGTCCCTGCCGTCGCTTCGCGTAGATAGCTTTAACAAAGATTTGATGAACCGCATCGACTCGGTTCGTTCCTCCTCCCTGACCTTCGCGCCGGAGGCAGGCACACAACGCCTACGTGACGTCATTAACAAGAACGTACGCGAAGAGGATGTTCTGCGCGCCGTACAGGTCGCCTTTGACGCCAAGAAGAACGCCGTTAAGCTTTACTTTATGAACGGCCTGCCCACCGAAACGCTTGAGGATTTGGACGGCATTGCCGCACTTGCCGAAAAGGTTGCCGAGGCATACTATCAGACTCCCAACCGCAATCGCTCGCGACAGGTACAGGTAACCGTCAGTGTATCCTGCTTTATCCCCAAGCCCTTTACCCCCTTCCAATGGGAGGCACAGGACACCATGGAGATGCTTGCCGAAAAGCAGGCATATCTGAAGACCAAGATCACCAACCGTCACGTCCGCTATCAACACCACGATGCCAAAGTGTCGCGCATTGAGGCGGTATTGGCACGCGGTGACCGCCGTCTTGCCGATGCTCTGGAGTTGGCACTTCACGAAGGCTTCTGCTTTGACGCGTGGGACGAGTATTTTGATTATGACAAGTGGCTTGACGTATTCGCACGCACGGGAGTCGATCCCGCCTTCTATGCCAACCGCGCCTTCGGTCTTGACGAAGTCCTGCCGTGGGATATCATCGACTGCGGTGTCAGCAAGGACTTCTTCCTGAAAGAAAGAGCCAAGGCATACGAGGCTGCCACCACGCCCAACTGCCGTGAAAAGTGCAGTGCCTGCGGTGCCAATAAGCTTGGCGGTGTGCGTGCCGTCTGTCCCGGTTGCAACCAAACACCCGAAACGGTTGTGCCCCTCCCCGAGGAAAAGGCAGACAAGAGCCAGTGGAAAAAGCTTGAAACGCCCAAGACCGTGCGCATTAAATTCCGCAAGGTCGGTGACCTGCAATACATCTCGCATCTTGACCTGCAACGCACCTTTGCGCGTGTGCTTGTCCGTGCCGGCATCCCCATGTGGTATACACAGGGCTTCAATCCCCACGCCAAGGTCATCTTCGGCATTCCGCTCTCGGTAGGTACCGAAAGTGAATGTGAGTTTATCGACCTCCGCATTGATCGTGACATTTCGCCAACAGAGATCAAAGCGCGTCTGAACCGTGAATTGACAAATGAAATGCAGATCCTTGAAGCTTACGAGCCGACAAGCAAATTCCAAGACATTGCATGGGCAAAATATGAGATCTGTCTACATCTGCCCACGGCATCGAGTGATCTGGCACAGGCATTGCAAACGCTTTACACCACCTCCCCGCTTCTGATGACCAAAAAGTCCAAATCGGGCGACCGTGAGGTAGATATCTGCGCAATGATCAAAAAGATCAACACGGTGTACAATCCCGCGCACCCGCAAGAGATCCGCATCAGTGCGATCCTTTCGGCGGGAAATACCGAGCATCTCAATCCCGAGTTGCTCATCAAAGCGGCAAAGGATCGGCTTGGAATTCTTGAGAGCGATCCCGCAAAGGAAAGCTACACCATTCTCCGCACCCACGTTTACACGGCGGACGGAGTAACCGAATTTTGCTGATTGAAATGAAGAATCCCCCAACACCGATTGGGGGATTCTTCATTTTTTCTTCAATTTTGCGGTTTAAAATATTGATACAACTGACACGGGATCATTCCGTTGTACAACTTGCGCACCTTGTCGGCACGTCTTCCGTAAAAGCGCACAAATTGCGGATGTGAG
>JAZRGI010000200.1:0-1557 GCA_045644105.1 Eubacteriales bacterium
ATATCGCGAATGGGATACCAATACTGCTCAAATTCCTTGGTCTCATAGGGAGCGATCCAGGTAAAGTCGGGTTGGTTATCGGTATAAACGCCTGTCATAAGCTCGATGTAAGGGCCGTTCTTATCGGTGAGGTTGGAACACCACATATCACCAAAATCGCCGATGCCCCAGTGCCACATCTTTTTACCCGGGGAGATATGATGATTTGCCACGGTTGCGATTCCTTTTTTGATTCCCATGTCATAACCCGCAATATAGTCCATGTCGGACTGTCCCTGCGAGATCAAGTAAGAAGAGGGGACCTTTACGGCATCGTATCGTGACAGGTCGGTGCCTTCGCCAAAATTGTAGGGACGTGCGGTTTTATAGATGCCCTTGGCAATAGGCCACTCCAAAACGGCACGTCGGTCATGGTCGTTTACCCATTCACAGTCGGGCGGAAAAACGGTACGATAGTCGTTATTAACCGGAACTGCGAGATTTGCCCACCACATAAAGAGCTGAGGGAGGGCGGTACGATTGTAAACTCTGACCTTTGCCTTGATATAGCTTCTACCTGCGTCCACGGTAATTCCCGCCATGCCCTTCATACGGTTCATGGGTTCTACCTCACCCGTCCAAACGGTCTTGCCGCCGTCAGAGTTTTCCTCGATCACAGCCTCCAGGGGCATATAGGTGGTAGGACGGTGATGTTGGGGCCAGTTGAATTCAATTCCGCCTGATATCCAAGGTCCCGCAATTCCAACAAGCGCAGGCTTTACCACCTCGTTATAGTAGATAAAATCGTAGTTGCCTATCTTATCCAATCCTCGCAGGATCTTTCCTCCAAGTGCGGGAACAACCTGCGTTTTGACATATTCGTTTTCAATAGTAAAAACGTCGTATTCGACATCGGTTTTAGTATCGGTGATCCCATCGGAGTAAGGAATAGGATAGATTCTTCCCGATGCTCCCTGATAAGGCTTGTTCTCAAAGAACATTGGCAGATCGTGTGCCGCCTTGGGAACGTAGGTCGGAATGACTTGCTTCTTTTTTTCAATGCTTACTTTTTTCATTGACACACCTCCGTATTTGTGTTGTAATGTGTTATAATAATTATATTTTCTCGAGAAAAATTCTCGAACGGTATGTCTTGCTCTCCCCTGCTTGCAAAAAGTCAAATCCGCCTTCTTCTCTTGAAAACGGAGAATTTTGACAACCCGCAAGGCAGGTCTGCGGCTCAAGACAAATGTATCCGTCGCTACCACCGTTGTAGATAAGACGGAATCCGTATTTTTCATCGTTTTCATACATCATACGCAACCCATTACCGAGATCAGTTATCGACATCTGTCCGTTACCGCGGTAATGGCGACTGATCTTTCCGTCGAAGGGCTTGTACGTACCGTTGGACAACGACGTCGAAACGGCATCAAAACGAGGCTTTACGCCCGTGGGCAGATAGTTGACCTCCATATTGCGCTCGTATTCCTCCGAAATATCGGCAAACACGCGAATATTCTCAGAACTGCTTCCTTTTGTAAATAAGGTGTTGAACGTGGTGTGAAAACCAAGAAA
>JAZRGI010000201.1:0-2335 GCA_045644105.1 Eubacteriales bacterium
GCTCGAGACCAAGGTCAAGAGTATCACCATCAAGGTGGGAGACATTAAAGCTTACCTTGGTGAGAGAAAATTGCTCCCCGAAACGATTGACGCTGAAGATCCCGTAGGATGCGTCAACGGACTTGCCTACACCGAGCTTGGCGGAAGCCTTCTCAAGGTGGAGGTTGCCGTTCTGGAAGGAACCGGAAAGATCGAAACCACCGGCTCGCTTGGCGACGTGATGAAGGAGTCGGCAACGCTTGCCGTCAGCTACGTTCGTTCGATTGCGGCGCAGTACGGCATTCCCACCGATTTTTACAAGACCAAAGATATTCACATTCACTTCCCCGAGGGTGCGATTCCGAAGGACGGCCCCTCTGCGGGCATTACGATGGTCACGGCTCTTGTCAGTGCGTTGACCGGAAGAGCCGTGCGCCGCGACATTGCCATGACGGGTGAGATCAGTCTGCGCGGCAAGGTGCTTGCCATTGGCGGACTCAAAGAGAAAACGATGGCGGCGTACAATGCCCACGTCGGTACGGTTCTGATTCCCGAAGACAACCGCCGTGACATTGACGAGCTTGACGCCCTTGCGCGTGAGAATCTTGCCATCGTTCCCTGCCGCACCGCCGACGAGGTGCTGGCTCTTGCGTTGAGTGAGCAAAGCGCGGAGTAATGCGAACCCACAAAGACTTTTGCCGCGAAGCGCAAAAAAAGTTTTTGATCAAGCTTTTTTCAAAAAGCTTGCGCAGTGGAGGCGCGGCGGGCAGTGCCCGCGCCCAATAGTCATCCTTGCATAGTGTAATACGCTAATGCATACCACGAGTCGATACTGCGACGAAACTCCCGATACGGCGTTTCTTTTTGTGGTGAGCTTGCGAGCCTTTTTTACTTTGCGCCTCCTGCTTGCAAAGAAAAAGCGGCTATGGAATTTTGCAAGATGATGCAGCTATAGCCGCGAAGCGCAATGAAAGTTTTGGTCTAACGAGCTTGCTCGTTTCTTTTACCAAAAGCTTGTGGGGTGGAGAGGCGGCGGGCAGTGCCCGCGCCCAATAGTCATCCTTGCATAGTGTAATACGCTAATGCATACCACGAGTCGATACTGCGACGAAACTCCACTTATCGGCGTTTCTTTTTGTGGTGAGCTTGCGAGCCTTTTTTACTTTGCGCCTCTTACCTGCAAAGAAAAAGCGGCTAAGGAGTCTTGTCATCAATATGGCTATCCGTCGCCCATCCCCTCAATTTAATCGTCAAGGAGTACGAAAAAACATATGCCAAACAAAATTACCGTCCGCGGAGTGCGGGTTCACAATTTAAAAAATATAGACGTGGAGATTCCGCGCGACAAGTTGGTGGTCTTGACGGGCTTGTCGGGTTCGGGAAAATCTTCTTTGGCGTTTGATACCATCTACGCCGAGGGACACCGCCGCTTTGTCGAGTCGCTCTCGTCTTATGCCCGTATGTTTATGGGACAGTTGGACAAGCCCGATATCGACTCGATCGAGGGACTTTCGCCCGCCATCTCCATCGAACAAAAGACCACTTCCAAAAATCCGCGCTCTACAGTGGGCACGGTTACCGAAATATACGACTATCTCCGTCTTTTGTACGCGCGTGCCGGTGTTCCGCACTGTCCCGTGTGGGGCAAGGAGATCCGTCAACAGACCACCGATCAGATCATCGACCGTATCCTCGAATTTGAAGAGGGCGAGCGTTTTATGGTGTTGGCACCCGTCGTCCGTGCGCAAAAGGGTATGCACGAAAAGGTGTTTGCCGATGCGAAAAAACGCGGCTACGTGCGCGTTCGCGTTGACGGTAGCCTTTACGATCTTTCCGAGGAGATCAGACTCGATAAGAACAAAAAGCATAACGTGGAGATCGTCGTCGACCGCCTTGTGATGCGGGAGGGCATCGAATCGCGCCTTTCCGACTCGGTGGAGAATGCGCTTGCCGTTGCCGACGGACACCTCACCATCGTCACGGTGCCGAGAGAGGGAGAGGCGCGTGAGTACGAGTTTTCGCAATCCTACGCCTGCGAGGAGCATCAGATCTCGTTCGGTGAATTGGAACCGAGAATGTTCTCCTTTAACAATCCGCAGGGCGCGTGTCCGCATTGCGCAGGTCTTGGAGAACTGCAACGCATCTCGCCGGAACGGCTCATCCCGAACCGTTCCTTGTCGCTCAGTCAGGGCGCAATTCAGGTAAACGGCTTCAAAACCCTTGAGGAGGAGAGCTGGAACGGACCGCTTTTCTCTGCGGTCGGCAGGCAACTCGGATTCGATCTCGATACACCGCTTTCTACCCTGACCGACGAGCAATACAACGGTCTTTTGTACGGTACGGGTGACGTTATTTA
>JAZRGI010000202.1:0-10620 GCA_045644105.1 Eubacteriales bacterium
TATTCGGAACGCGACGTCATCATGCGATAGGGCTCGTTGGTTCCTTTTGTAACCAGATCGTCGATCAGGGTTCCGATATAGCTTTCCGACCGTTCTAATATAATAGGAGGCAAATTGTGAACCGATCGTGCAGCATTGATACCTGCTACAAGGCCTTGAGCTGCCGCTTCTTCGTATCCGGACGTTCCGTTGAACTGACCTGCACCGTACAAACCCGAAACAGACTTGAATTCAAGACTTGCGTCCATCTGTGTGGGATCGGCGCAATCGTACTCAATGGCATAGGCGTAGCGCATGATCTCTGCCTTTTCAAATCCCTTCAATGAGCGAAGCATTTGATATTGCACGTCGGTAGGAAGGGAGGTGGAAAAGCCCTGAATGTACATTTCCTTTGTGTTTTCCCCAACGGGTTCTACAAAGAGTTGATGCCTTTCTTTATCGGCAAATCGAACGAGCTTGTCTTCTATGGAGGGGCAGTATCTCGGTCCTGTTCCGTGGATCTTTCCCGAGTACATGGCGCTACGGGTAATATTTTCGCGTATGATGCGGTGTGTTTCTGCATTGGTATAGACAATGTGACAAGGAATTTGATCGAAAGAATCGAACATATGTTCGCTATTAAGCGCACTGTAAGGTAATACGGTGTCTTCTCCGGGTTGTTCCTCAAGTTCGGAAAGATTGATGGTATCTTTTTTTACTCGTGCGGGTGTTCCTGTCTTAAATCGGTTCAGGTGGATTCCCTGCGCGGAAAGTGATGCCGAAAGACCTTTGGATGAGAGCATGCCGTCGGGCCCTGCTTCGTAGGATATATCCCCGACAAATATTGCGCTTTCGAGGTAAGTGCCGGTGGCGACGATGACGCGTTCGCAATTCCATTTTTCACCAAGACGGGTGACGATTCCGACGACCTTCTTTTTGCCGTTTTCTACCGGCTCGGTGACAAGCTCGGTGACCTCTGCCTGGATCAGACGAAGGTTTGGTGTTTGCTCGATCACCTCTTTCATCAATTGTTGGTATTTTCTGCGGTCTGCCTGTATACGCTTGCTTTGAACGGCGGCACCTTTGCCGGTGTTGAGGGTGCGCGATTGGAGTGTGACAAGATCGGCGACGCGTCCCATTTCACCGCCCAATGCATCGATCTCATAGACGAGATGCCCCTTGGCGGTTCCGCCGATGGAGGGGTTGCAGGGCAGATTTGCGAGTGCGTCAAGCGAGAGCGTAAAGAGCACGGTGTCGACGCCGAGTCGTGCCGAAGCGAGCGCGGCTTCTATGCCGGCATGTCCTGCGCCGATAACGGCGACACCTGTGGTAGTAACGTTTTGCATGAGTAGATCCTTTCAAGACGAAAAGTTGACGGTTGCCCGATTGCACGACTTTTTTGTTTTGTGCTACGTGGCAATCGGGACCGTTTGAGCGAAGCGACACCGAGAAAACCGGGGTGAAAGAGAATACGCGTTTCGTGGTCTGCAAAACCGCGCGGTCGATCAACGGGATCGCGGTGTGACGGTGCTTGACGGGAAGGATAAGGTAGGATTACTCGACCTTGTTCAAGTAGGTCTTTTGCGCCTCGGAAAGTTGATCAATGGCAACGTTCATGGACGCGAGCTTGATTTGAGCGACCTCACAATCGATCTCTTTCGGGACGGCGTATACGCGTTTTTCGAGCTTTCCTGCGTTCTTTGCAAGGAAGGCAAGGCTCTTTGCTTGAATACCGAAGGACATATCCATGATTTCGGCGGGGTGTCCGTTTCCTGCGGCAAGATTGACCAGACGGCCCTCTGCGAGCAGGTTCAAAACTCTTCCGTCGGGCATACGGTATCCGTGGATATTCGGCTTGCGTTCCCAGTCTTCTACCGACATCTCCTTCAGTGCGCGTTTGTCGATCTCAACGTCGAAGTGACCGCTGTTTGAGAGAAGCGCTCCGTCCTTCATAACCTTGAAATGTTCACGGCGAATAACGCCGCAACATCCCGTTAGGGTTATGAACAGATCGCCAAGACGTGCGGCATCGTCCATTTTCATAACGGTGAAGCCGTCCATGACTGCTTCGATTGCCTTGATGGGATCGATTTCCGTAACGATGACGACGGCGCCCATGCCTTTTGCGCGCATTGCAACTCCCTTGCCGCACCAACCGTAGCCTGCAACAACAACCGTTTTTCCGGCAAGGATCAGATTGGTGGAATTCATGATACCGTCCAGCGTGGATTGTCCCGTGCCATAACGGTTGTCAAACAGATGCTTGCAATCGGCGTCGTTGACGTCGATCATGGTATAATCGAGCAGTCCTGCGCGCTCACGCGAGAGAAGACGGTGAATGCCCGTGGTGGTTTCTTCGGCACCGCCGATCAGATTCTTTCCGTATGCGCGGCACTCGCCGTGCAGAAGCGAGGTGAGATCTCCGCCGTCGTCGATCATGAGATCGGGAACGCAGGAGAGTGTCTGTTTCAGATGTTCGGTATATTCCGCGTCACTGACACCGCGGTAGGCGTGAACCTCAAAGCCTTCTGCGGCAAGTGCGGCGGCAACGTCATCCTGCGTAGAAAGCGGATTGCATCCGGTAACCCAAACCTCGGCTCCTCCTGCACGAAGGACTTTGGCAAGGTAAGCCGTCTTTGCCTCCAGGTGGATCGACATGGCGATCTTCATTCCGCGGAAGGGTTGCGTTGCTTCAAACTCTTTTTTGATGTGGTTGAGGATAGGCATATAGGATGCTACCCAAGCGATCTTATCGGCACCCGAGGGGGCGAGAGCGATATCCTTGATCCGGCTCATTTTTTGTTCTCCTTATATAGACAAATATTGCGATTTTGTGTTTTTATGAATGACAATACGGGAAAATGAACGACATTTTTCAGTGGGCTTTGGAATCATTGTTTTCGGGAAGATGAAAAAGGATTGGCGTTGGCGCGGCGATGGATTGCGAGGGTTCCGACGGATCGGCACTCTGTTCGCTCTCCTTTTTGACATTTGAAGACGAAACGTCTTTTTTGCGGTATTCGGACGGGGAAATGCCAAGCTGCTTCATAAAGGCGCGGTTGAAGGTGCGCAGGGTGTTGAAGCCGACGATCTCACTGATTTCGGTAATGCTCAAATCGGTGTGAACGAGATAACGGCACGCCTCGGAGATGCGAAGCGAGTTGACGTAATCGTTGAAGCGCAACCCAAGCTTTTCACTGAAAAGGTGCGAGATGTAGTATTTGTTCAGGTGAAGCTTTTCCTCAAGAAGCGACAGAGAGAGGTTTTCGGAGTAGTTCTTATCGCAAAATGCAACGATCGACCGCAGTGCGCCGCAATCGCTGACCGAAAAGCGCGTGATGGACATCATCGAGAGCAACTCCGAAAAGAGTGCCAAAAGATATCCGCGTCGTAAAGTGTTGGTGTAGGAGCGCTCGGTGTTCTTTTCGGAATAGGTTTCGGCAAGAGCGTCGAACAAGCGGCGGATATGCACGCGATTTGCCGCTCCCGGGATAATGGGGGAGACCGGGACTCCGGTGGTAAAGGTTTCCATCAGGTCGGGCATTAGGTCGGGCTTGATGATAAAGAGGTAAAAGCGCTCCGGCCCGTGTGATTCGTAGGAGTGTATCTGGTTGGGGAAGCTTAAAAAGACGTCGCCTGCGCGCAGGGTGTGATGCGTGGAATCGACGCATACCGTGGTTTCGCCTTCCATCATGCAGATCAACTCAAGCTCGTGATGCAGATGCGGCAGGCAGTGCAATCTTCTTTTTCCGGAAGGGATATTGTTGTTGTCAAAATCAATATCCTTGCTTCTCAATTCATATTTTCCTAAATGCGGAAACATGGTGCGGTGCCTCCTTTCATCAAATGCGCTTGCGCGAGGCTCTTTTGTAAATCAAGAGCATCACAACGGTGCTAACTCCGACACACGCAACGATCGATAGCGCGGGGAGCAGTGTGCCGCGGTTGGTTTGCGGAGAGCGGACGTAAACATCCTTGACGTAAAAAACGAAGTCTTCGTCTGGTGTTTGGTTTGGTGTTGTCGTCAACATCAGGTGGATCGGACGGGAAAGATCTGCGTCGGCAACGAAGTCCGCAATCTGAAAGGTGATCAACTGCCATTCGCCGTGTGCGACTGCAAGATCGGAAGAATAGGTCAGACGTTGTCGGTTTTTAGCTTCTCCCTCCAACGTAAGGCGCACGGTGCATTCGGTGGCATCGCCTGCCTGTGCCGTGAGGATCCACGTGGAGAGTGAAATAACGCCTTCCAGGGTAGTACCGTCCTTTATCACGGTTCGCAAGCCTCCGGGGGTGGTTGCCAGAGGATCGATCCAGGTGGAAAGTACAGGGGCATTCCAAGCGGTGGAGTTGAGGATCAGGGGCGCGGTACCGTTGACCGAGGTGAAGCCGTGTGTATGATCTTCGGTAAATTCAAAGAGCATTTTTTCTTCAAACCCCGAGCTTCCGACACTTGCGATACCGGTGAGATGATTACGCGAACGGACGTTGGCGCTCTTCTTCGACCAATCGTCTTCTGTGATCTTTTGGAAAAGAAGGGCATCCTCCTGCGAAAGACCAACGTCGATATCGGAAAAGACCGACGCGATGCGGCGAGCCTCACCGTCCTCGGTGAAGAGATCGACGTCGTTGCTTGTGATGTCATAATAGATCAGACTTGCCGTGGCGGCGACGGCTTCGCAGTAGGTATATGCAAAGGAAACTGCCTGCTCGTCGGGATTTTGGGACGAGTAGGAAACTCCGCAAAGTGCCAACCACGCGGCGTTTGTGTCATTGCTTTCAAAGAAGAGGAAGTTGCTCAATTCTCCGAGCCGATTGACGGTCATCGTGTCGCTTGTATCCTCTTTCCAGGGTTGGTCGGAGCATACGGGGCGCACGGCGGCTCCCCAACTGATTTTGCCGCCAACCGACAGATGAAGTCTGAGATTGGAGAAAAAGGTTTTGGTTTCGGTTACGGTCGAAAAATCCGATACGGCGTAAAGGCGCGCGTTTGCGACACGCGAGCGGAGTGCCAGATTTGCCACGCGGCAGAGCAGGGTAACGTCGGTTAGCTTTGCCGTGTCGGCAGCGTCAAGGAAGAGTGCTGTTACGGTGCCGGAGTCCTGCGTGGAGTAGCGAGAAGCGAGCAGATCGATCAGAGCAACGGCTTGTCCGCGCGAAGTCGTGTCGCTCAAGCACAGTGTCAAAGAGATCTGCGTTCCCGCCTTTGCGGCATCCAGCACCTGCTCGTCCAACTTGAGGAGCGCCGTGTTGGAAATGGGAAAGGCGTTGCCGTTGAATTCGAATTGACCGTCGGCGTTGGTCAAAAGTTCCGAATCGGTTACGTTCAACATGACGTGTCTGCTTCCAAGCGCTACGGCAAGGTTGATGTCGGTCATGGAGATTCCCTTTGGAGAGCTGCTCCAGGGAAAGGGAGTGGTGTTGGAAGCGAGCTTTTCCGGATTCTCGATCCAGAAACCGTCGGGAGAAAGCAGAGATCCGTCCGAAAAAACGGCAAAGAAGCGGGAATAGAGTCGGGAGCTTTGTTCGCCGACCATCAGATCGGTGCTCAAGGTAACAAGAGAGGTGACTCTTGCGCTGTCCAAAGGCTCTTTGGTGGAAAGCGCCGAAAGATCCTCATCCGGAGATAGCTCGTAGAGGAAGATCGCCTGCCCGTTGTGCGCCTGCAGTGTGCGGGTGTCGAGCGTGATTTCGGCATTGATGTGATTCTTTTTGTCGATTTTCAGTGAAGAAAAACCGCTTTTCGCCAGAGGATCGACATTTTTTTGACACGCAGAGAGGGGCGCGACAAAAAGCGCGATCATTAAAAGCAGAGGAAGCGTTCTTTTTAAACGGTTGAATAACATGAGTGATCCTTTCATAAAACCGATCGTGGGAATTATTGACCGATGGGGTTGGTTTGTTCATTGGAGTGCGTGCCGTCCGGCTCTCCGTGCACATAACGGCGGGTGACGCGCGAGGAGATCAGACACAGGGTTTCGTAATCGATCGTGGAGGCACGGTCGGCATAGGCGTAAAGTTCTTTGGGATCGGAACCGAACAGAGTGACCACGTCACCGATCTGTGCTCCGGTTCCCGTGACGTCGATCATGCATTGATCCATACAGATGCGACCGACGATGGGGGCGCAGGCATCGCCGTTTTGCGTGTGTACCGTTACGATGGAGCCCGTGTATGCCCGTAAAAATCCGTCGGCGTATCCAATCGGCATGGTAGCGATCAGACGCTCGGATCCTGCGGTGTACATACCGCCGTAGCTGACACCTTCTCCGGGGAGAAGCTTGTGCAGATGTGAGATCACGGTCTGCAGTTTCATGACGGGCTTGAGCGGAAGCTCGATATAATCCGAGGGACGCGCGCCGAAGAGCAGAATACCGATTCGCGCACCGTTCATGCGATCGTTGCATCGGCGCACGGCGGCGGCACTGTTGCAGGCGTGATGAAAGGGAATATGAACGCCCTTCTCCTCGAGTGCCCGACAGACCGCGTGATAACGTTCGATCTGTAGGTCGGTTCTTTTTTCGCCGTCACCGTCCGGTGCTTCGTCGGCGCGCGCGAAGTGGGTGAACATCCCCTCGATGGAAAGGTTGGAAAACCCGTGCACACGAAGAATGGCGGATGCGCTTGAAGCGATCTCGTCTTCACTGTGTGCCACAAAGCCGATGCGATTCATGCCGGTGTCGAGTGCTACGTGCGCGCGGATGATCACGTTTTCATCTGCTGCGACGCGGTTGAGGCGATAGGCGTAATCCTCGGAAAGCAGAGTTTGAATGATATTAAAGCGTGCCAATTGCGCGGCGAGCGACGGTTGGGTGTATCCAAGGATCAGGATATCGGCGTTTTTGTGTTCACCGTCGCAAACGATGCGCACGGCGACCGCCTCGTCAATGCAGGATACCGCAAAAAAATCACAACCCTCGGAAAGCAGGGTGCGAACACATTCGGGTGCGCCGTGTCCGTACGCTTCCGCCTTTACGACGGCAATGGGACGGGTAGACGGATTGGGAGTGCGGATCATGTCGGATAAAAGACGATAATTGCGACGAAGTGCGTCAAGATCGATCTCTGCCCAGGTCTTTCGTTGTTCCAGTTCGGTCAACGAAGAGTAGAGCTTATAAATCTGTTCCGTGGCAATTCACCTCCCATAATGCGTTATGTGCCGTCTTTTTGTTTGCATACGACCTCTATTCTATATTATATCACAACAAGACAAATATTGCAATTGTTTTTTAGAATAATTCGGAAAAATTTGCATACAATAAAATAACCTTGTCTGTCGGAGGGGCGGCTATGAAAAAAAGATTTGCCTGCGTTTGCTTTGCAGTATTGTTATGTCTGTGCCAGTGCGGTTGTTCCGTAAAAGGGGAAAATCACTTTTCCTATCGGGGAAAGGATTTTTGCGCGGAGGTGCGCGGGGAAATGCGAGGCATTGGTTTTTCGGCGGTTATTGCCTGTTCGGTGGAGGCGAGCGGTTTTGACGTTGGGGTGCGCTACCTTGCTCCCGCTACCTTGAGCCGACTTGAGGTGACGGCGTTTTGCGATGCGGACGGAGTTCCGAAGTCTGTCGGACAACTGTCTTGGGAGGGCGTGGAAAGCGAGGTCGATGCAGACGAGATAACAGGTCTGCTTTTGCCGATCTGCGTTTTTTTGAGGCGTAGTGAAATATCCGAAGTAGGGTACGATGGTGATTGTCGGCGATTGACCTTGTCGGACGGCAGTATCTTAACGCTTGGCGGCGACGGCGCTCCGCGCTCTTTGCAAAGCGAGGAGATTGAGGTTGAGATTGTGTGGTTGGAGTGGTCGAGCGAACTGGATTTGTTGAAAAAATAAGAATATAATCGATTTTCGTACTCTTTTTTGATATATTTTTGCAATTTTGCACAAATAAAACGAAAAAAGGTTTACATTTGTTTATTTTGCACATTGACAATATTATAGGTTTGTGATAAAATAACAATATACCGCGTTTTTATTATTTAAAATAAACAATAAAAAACATAATTTTTGTAAAAAAGCAACATTTGCGGAGCGGAAAATCAAAAGGTCGTAATCTGTTGACAAACCGCGAAAACAAGCAAAAAAACAGAGAAGCCGTATTTTCTCGGAGCGACGGGTTGTGAAAATGCCGTAATTTCGGTCAGATTTCCAAAAAATACGATCCCCTCTTGACTATTTTTCTATATATTGATATAATAATACTATATTGAGGACTGTGGACCTTGCGTTGACGCCGTGTTTGTTGACCCTGCAAACCTCCTCTATCTTGTTGGAAAGGAGCTTGCCGATATGTCGGTTGCTATACGAAAACCCTTTGATGCGGATGCCTTTAGCATGGGAGATGCCGCGCGGGCGGACGAATACTTTGGCGTTCACCGACAGGGAGAGGAACTGATCTTTCGCGTTTGGGCACCTCATGCAGGTGCGGTTTCGATTTGCGGCGACTTTACCGATTGGAACACCGATCGTTTGTTGATGCAACCGCTTCGGGATGGCGGCGCGGACGTTGGAATCCGGGAGCTTCGCCTGAATGCCGAATGTGTGCAGGCGGGCGATCGCTATAAATATTTTATCCGAAACGGGCGTCGGCACCTATACAAGGCAGATCCTTACGGCGTTCTGTGTGAAGAAGGTTACGAGTCGGCGTCGGTCATTTACGATATCGGAGGATATCCGTGGCGCGATGCGGGTTGGTTGCGCTACCGCAAGGAATGTTTTGCTTGCAACGTCGCAACAAGGAACCCCATCAACGTTTATGAACTGGATGTGGGTTCCTGGAAGAGGCACGGTGACGGCAGTTTTTATACTTACCGTGAGCTTGCCGCCTCACTTGTGACCTATGTTAAGCAGATGGGATATACGCATATCGCCTTGATGCCGATCTGCGAGCATTCGATCGATGCTTCGGGGCACTGTCAAGTCATGGGACACTATGCCGCGGCGGCGCGGTACGGTGAGCCGAAAGAACTCATGGCGTTTGTCGACATGATGCACGAAGCGGGAATCGGTGTGATCTTCTCGTGGGATCCCTCGTGTTTCTCAACCCGTGCGCCGGGTTTGGTTGCCTTTGACGGACAACCTCTTTACGAATACTCCCAACCCGAACATTCTTCGGATGTGTGTCCCGAAACGCATCGTTTTCATTTTGGACGCGGTGAGGTGCAAAGTTTTTTGCTTTCCAATCTGTTTTTCTGGATCGAAAAATTTCACGCAGACGGCATTCTTGTCCATTCGATCGTTTCAATGCTTGATCCGTCGTGTGACAGTGCCGAACGCTTTGGCAACACCCCCGATCGCGATGCGGTTGCCTTTTTAAAGAAGTTAAATCAACGCGTATCGCGTGAGCATCCCGACGTGATGATGATTGCCGCGGAGGAGGCGGATGCTTTGCGTGATGCCGACAAGGATGGCAACGGTCTTGGTTTTGGTATGCGATGGGATACACAATGGCGAAAGACGGTGATCGGTTGTCTTACCGAAAAAATGCCGATTCGACTGTCCCCGGTTGCCGCGACAAGGACGGCGGACAGTGCAGGGTGTTTTCTTTCTATATTGCACGGCGAGCGATCGTTGATGGGACGTGAAGGGGATGACAAAGAACAAAAACTTGCTTTCATGCGCACCTTTCTGTCCTATATGATGACGTATCCCGGTAAGAAGCTATCCTTTATGGGATGCGAGATCGGAGATGCGTATGAGTGGAATTCGGAGAGTGAGGTGGCGTGGCATCTTTTGGATGACGCGATGCACGCAAAACTGCAACTGTTTGTTGCGGAGCTCAATCATCTTTATCTGCAATGTCCCGCGCTTTGGGAGGGCGGATTGGAACCGATTGACGGCGGAGATACCGCAGGGGGCTTGCAAGCTTATCGTCGGCGCGATGCCGAGGGATGCGAATTGACGGTTCTGCTCAACTTCACGCCGATCGAATACAACGGCTATTGCCTGCCGGTGGACAAGGCGGGCGCGTATCGGGAGCTTCTCAACAGTGACGGCGAGCGGTACGGCGGCAGAGGTCGCGTCAATGACCGAGAATGCCATACCGAATCGCAAGACGGCAGACAAGTCTTGCGTATCCGCGTAGCACCGATGAGTGCGATTCTGTTTTCCGGTGCGTGCGGCTCGGAGCGGCGCGCCGACGCAACGTCTTTGATTTGAAAAGTAAAAAATAAAATACACATATAACAGGAGGTTTACAAGGCTATGTTCAAGAAAAAAGAATGCGTTGCCATGCTTTTGGCGGGCGGTCAGGGAAGCCGTCTTTACGCATTGACTCAAAAAACGGCAAAACCGTCGGTTTCCTTCGGCGGAAAGTACCGCATCATTGATTTCACCCTTTCCAACTGCATCAACTCCGGTATCGATACCGTTGGTGTACTGACGCAGTATCAACCCCTGCTTCTCAACGACTATATTGGAAACGGTCTGCCGTGGGACCTTGACCGCACCTTTGGCGGTGTCAAGATTCTTCCCCCGTATCAGGGCAACACCGGAGCCGATTGGTACAAGGGTACCGCAAACGCGATGTGGCAGAACATGGAGTTCATCAACCGTTACGATGCCAAATACGTGCTCATTCTTTCGGGCGACCACATCTACAAAATGGACTATGCCAAAATGCTCGCAGAGCACAAAAAGAGCGGTGCC
>JAZRGI010000203.1:0-5066 GCA_045644105.1 Eubacteriales bacterium
TTTTAGAGACTAACCCTAATTTAAATACAAATGCACCCCCTTTTGAGATAAGGGGATGCATTTTTAAATCAGGGGGTGCAAATCGAGTTTAGGGGGGCAAATAGTGGATAAATGTACTAATCTTCTTTGGGTCGGTTGATATTCCAAGTCGTCAAATAGTCAGGATTTACAACGACCTCTCCGGTAGAACGCAAACGGTACTCACCGGGAGGGGCAATTTTTGTTGAAGATAAATCAGGGGGAAGTCCCAAAATCTCACCATCATTCAACATAACCACGATTCGGTTTTCGTTTGATTCAATCACCGTACCCCAGTATTGTTTCTGCTCAATAAACTCATCGTCCGCAGTATAATAGGTAAGGCCGATTAGTATGGTTTTTCCAATAAGATCAGAAAAAGTAATTTCGTTCAATGGAATTTCCTCCTTTCTTTTCACTTTTTATATTATATCATAAAAATAGAATAACCGCAACCTTGTATCAAGATTACGGTTATTCTTTGGCTAATGACGGTAATTTTGATACAAAAACTACTCCTCGTCGTGATTCTGCTGTTTTTCAGCCACATAGTGTGCTATAACTTCATTCAATTCCGCAGCGGGCCTGCCGGCTGCAATTGCCATGTGCGAATATTTTTCGGCATTCGCCTTATCGCCCTCCAACGTATATATGATTGCGAGCAAGGTAGAAGCCTGATACATTTTGTGATTAAGCTCCAAAGCCTTTTTTGCATAGATCTTCGCATTTTCAAAATCTGAGGTTTCAAAATAAAGGCTAGCGAGGTTATTGTAGGGGGCGGGATTGTTCTCATCGTTCTGTATCGCCAGGCGGATATATGAAATCGCATCCTGATGATTTCCCAGCGTCAGATGAATATTTCCCAGATTTCCATATACAGTAGACGAGGTAATATCCATTTCGATCAGAGAATTATATACATGAATCGCTTCGTTATAACATTCCGCCTCGGTTAGCGTAAGTCCTGTAATCAGTCCGACGACATAAATGTCGTCTTGTGTTTGAGAAACACTTTTCAGTTCCAAAAGATACTTGATCGCCTTATCGCATTTTCCCTCGTCATAAAGTCGTATTGCACACAAAAGTTTTTTCTTATAAAAAGGACGGTCTGCAAAGGCATCTTTGATATGCTTTTGGTATGCGCTTTCATAAGATACAAGATTTCTTCTTCCTTTATTAGGCCAAAGACGAATTGTTGAAGCAAGGCACATAAAAACAATAGCCAAGGTCCTAAAAAGATTTTTTTGGGGTGGCGTGTTGTTGATAAATAAATCTGAAAAATAAAAGCCTAAAGTTGCAATTATCAAAATGATCAAAATGATAAGCAAAACGATTTTTATGACATTGGACTGTCTCATATATTCATCACCTCTCAGAACAAGTATAACATAATTTTTATAAAAAGTCAATACCACAATAAAACAAAAACCGCAATCCCTTTGTATCGGAATTACGGTTTATGTTTGGCGGAGAAGGAGAGATTTGAACTCTCGCGCCGGTATAGCCGGCCTACACCCTTAGCAGGGGCGCCTCTTCGGCCTCTTGAGTACTTCTCCGTGTACTCATCGCGGTCTGCCGTTTGCATTCGACCTGCGACCTCTATATTATACACAGTTTCGGCTTGTTTGTCAAGTCTTTTTGGAAAGTTTTTTTCACTTTTTGGATTTTGAAGATCTTTATTTTGCATGATTTTTGATTATACTATTGACATTTCGCTCTCTATGCGGTACAATATTACAGGTTGATCGATTTCACATAATATCATCAAAAAGCAAGAAGGAGGAAGGATGCGCAGTGGGTAAACGCAGATATGAGGTTCCGTTGTTGAACGTTTTCTCGGTAGATTCCGTCGACGTGATTGCCACGTCCGGTTTAGGTGTAGCGCCTATGGACAACGAGGAGGGCTACGGTCCCCTGGTTCCGGTTGGAAGAAAATAAACGGTTTGAGGGGTGCCTGTTGGGCACCCCTCGTTTATTCTTCGGTTTGGTTGTGTAGCCGCTGCGATATGCCGTTATGCAAGGGTGGGGCGCTTACGGTAGCGGTAACGCCGCTTGGTTGATTTGTTGTTGTGCTTGCTACCGACGCGACCGCCTCTGCCGTTCCGGGTGTGTAAGCGAGTGTCCGTTGTTGCATCATAGCTCGTGCGACGGCGTCCTGTTGCGGGGTTCCCAACCCAAAGCTGATGGCGATTGCCGTGTTGACGTGATCCATCATTGCATCGTCAAGGTGTCCCATTTTTTCTTTTAACCGACGTTTGTCAAGGGTTCTGATCTGTTCGAGCAGAATGACGGAATCCTTGGCAAGTCCTACCTGTTCGGCATAGATATCGATGTGTGTAGGGAGCTTGGTCTTGCTCATGCGCGAAGTGATCGCGGCGGCGATCACGGTAGGGCTATACCGGTTACCGATGTCGTTTTGAATAATCAACACAGGGCGCAAGCCTCCCTGCTCGGAGCCAACCACAGGGCTGAGATCGGCGTAATAAATATCTCCTCGTCTGACGCTCATGGTCATCTGTCCTTTCTTTTTTCGGTTTTGACGGAAGACGGTTTTGGTGGCGATCCTATCGCGTTCCGTCTGTTCCTATTCTTACCGCTTATGATGTGACTTTAAACATACGCCCAAAACTTTGCGGTAGGAATTTTCTTCCGTGACAGACCGTTGCATCGACAGTATATTCCTTCAACCGAATACGCGTGCGTAATTTGTCGAATCTCCGACAGAAACGGCAAGGCTTGCACAATACAACGAAAAAATGCCACCTGACGAAAGCCGTCAGGTGGCATTTTGAGGTTATGGATTAAAAGATCAGTTGGTTCCGGTGCTTCCGAATCCTCCCGCGCCGCGTTCGGTTTCATCCAACGTTTCGGTGACAAAAAAGTTTGCGGTAAGGACGGGAAGGAACATCATTTGTGCAATGCGGTCGCCGCGCTTGATCTCAAATGGCTCGTTGCCGTGGTTGATCAGACCAACCGAGATCTCTCCGCGATAGTCGTTGTCGATGACGCCGATGCTGTTGGAGAGCGTGACACCCTTTTTGACGCCAAGTCCACTACGTCCTGCGATAACGGCTACTACGTCTTTGGTTTCGGGAGAGATCGCCAGTCCCGTGGGGATCATCGCTTTTTCACCGGGCGCGAGGACAACGGTTTCGTTTTCCTCCAATGCCGCGCGCAGGTCGACTGCCGCAGAGCCGGGGGTTGCGTATTCGGGCGCGGTCATGCCGCGCGAAAGCTTGAGCTTAACGTTTAATTGCATGGTGTTATCCTTTCTGCTTCAAAGCTGCTCCAAAAGTGCTTTTGCTTCTTCTGCGAGCGCGACGAGGTTGGCGTTGGCAACGACGAAGCAGAGTGCCGACCTTGCCCCGTCTTTGTGGTTGAGAGCAAGGTGACATCTGGCAACGAACATCGATGCTTCAACCCGTTGCAAAGAGTTTTTGAAGGGGAGGGAAGAGAATGTCTGGATCGCCATGGCATATTCCTGCTTGCGGTAGAGCGCCTGCGCCTTTGCCTCTTCCATGGAGTAACGGAATGCAGCTTTTTGCTTCTTGTTTTTGAGCATCGCGTAAAATTGCAATTGCTTTTGGTGCCATGCATCGGCTTGCTCAAAGTGATCGGTCTTGGTACAGATATCGGCAAGATTGTTATAATAGATCAACTTTTGCATTGGCAACGTGCCGGCAAATTGATCAATGTTGATACCTGTAAGCGTGTCATAGACGGTTTGATACTCGCCCATGTAAAGAAGCGCGACACATTTGTCGATCTGCAGAAGTTGCTTACGTTGCTCGCTCTTTGTTTGGGCGAGTTGGCGTTCAACTTCCTCCAGAAGAGGGATGGGAGTGCATTGCTCGTTCAGTTCGTTCAAGGCAAGGATCAACAATTTTCCATTGTAGGCGGAGGGCATGATCGCCGTGCTGATAACGACGAGGAGGTCGACGGTAATGACACACCACAGAGGTGCCTGTAATTGAAATAGCAAAACGGTGTACAGGGTACAGAGCGGAAGACTGACCAGATACAGGAAGAGTGTGGGGTGATTGCTTACCCAAAGATAGTATTTTCGGAAACGAGGATTTGGCTTCATAGTTGTCCTTTCTCAAAAAGCGGCGTTGAAGCGGCTCTTTTGGGAGTCGGGTTCAACACCGCTTTTGCATATCAATTAGTGGATAGCCGTTCCTTCGGGAACAGAGTCGTCAACGAAGATGACCTGGCAACCGCAAGCATTGTTGGTTGCGGCAAGCAACATGCCGTTGGAGTTGACGTTGCAGATACGGTTGGGCTTGAGGTTGGCGATGACGATGATCTTTCTGCCCACGAGCTGCTCGGGGGCATACTCCTCCTTGATAGAGGACATGATCACGCGCTCTGCGATGCCGTCAAAGAGGGTCAACTTCAGACAGGAGTGCGACTTACGGACGCCCTCTGCCTTCAGGATTTTGCAGACACGCAGATCAAGCTTTGCAAAGTCGTCAATGGTGACCTGCTCCTTGATGGGCTCAACGGGATCTGGCTCGCGGTTTTCTTCCGCCGCTTCTTCGACAGGACAACAAGCCTCTTCGGCGGGAGCATCGGCAACCTTTTCTTCTTCGGTTTGCGCATAGGAGAAATCAAGCAGACCGACGTATTTGTCGGATTCAATCGCGTAGAGGAAGAGGTACAGACGAGGACCTTTTTCCTTGTCGATGAGAAGCTTGTAGACGTTGCGGAAGAAGCTTCCCTGAATCGTCTTCAACTCCTTGTCGGACAGATCGGTTCCCCAAACCGTCTTGGGAATTGCGTAAAGCTCGGCGTTCAGTTCGTCCAACGTGTAGCCGCCCTTTGCGATATAATCGTGCAGAAGGGTGATCGCCTTTTTCTCATTTTCATCCAACTCGTTGTAGATCTCCCAATTGCGGGTTGCACGCAGACGGTTGACCTGATCGGGAGCGCACTGCTCCAACCAGAACTTTGCGCGGTCAAGACGGTCGGCAAACTGCTCTGCTTTGTAGGGCATACCGATCTTTTCGAAGACGGTTACGAGCATGGGAACGTTAAAGTTAACGATC
>JAZRGI010000204.1:0-7349 GCA_045644105.1 Eubacteriales bacterium
CCATCAGCTGCGGTGTTTTGGCATCGTAGATCAGATCAACGCCACTGTCCGAGAACGGGATCTCCACGGTCAAGACACCGCCACTGTAGCGGTAATCGCAATGATTGAAAAATCCGTTTGCCACGATCCCGCGGCGGTTGGTCTCGATCAGAAGGTCGGGTACGCGTTCGGTATCAAAGGTCTCGGTGGGATAACGCGGACAGATGCGTACCATGTTCAATTCATACGCCGTGCGAATCTCTTCCTCGATCCCGTAAAGCGTACGTTTGGGAACGATGCGAGGAAAAGCCGCAGAGGCTTCAATATACCTCTGTGGCTTGTCCGCGCGTAATTTAATACTTTCCGCATCAGCCGAAAGCAAAATCTCCGCAAACTCGGGAGTCGGTTGATAGCGATTGAAAATTTCCAAAAAATTCTTGCTCATTTTGTCATATGATCTTTCAAAAGACGGATTTCCTTCAACAATCGGTCAATGACCTCGGATTCGGGAATCTTCTCCACGATCTCACCGTGGCGGAACAGAACGGCTTCTCCGATTCCTCCCGCAATTCCAACGTCGGCTTCCCGTGCCTCTCCGGGGCCGTTTACAACGCATCCCATAAGTGCAACCTTGACCGGTACGTCCTCAAGATCGGCATCCCGAACCGCATCTTCAAAGCGCTTGACAAGCGAGATCAGATCGATCTTGGTTCTGCCGCAAGTGGGGCAACTGACAATATCGAGTCCGCACTTCCCCTCCATACCAACGGCGCGAAGGATCTGCTTTGCGGCGTACACCTCGGTTACGGGATCATCGGTCAGGGATACGCGCAAAGTATCTCCGATGCCGTCACACAACAAGGAACCGATGCCGACCGAGCTTTTGATCAATCCACGATTTCCGCCACCTGCCTCGGTAACACCAAGATGCAGGGGGTATTGGCAAGCCTGCGCAAGCAGACGGTTGGCACGAATCATATCGGCTACCGTCGATGCTTTGATCGATATGACGGTGTTGTGAAAATCAAACTTTTCAAGCAACGCCGCATGATAAAGCGCACTTTCTACCAAAGCCTCGCAGGTCGGTGCGCCGTGCTTTGCCAGAATATGCTTTTCAAGCGAACCACTGTTTACACCGATGCGGATCGGAATTTCCTTTTGGTTGCAGGCAACACAAACCTGACGCACGTAGTCGTCGTCGCCGATATTGCCGGGATTGATACGGATCTTATCAAATCCAAGCTCGGCACAACGCAACGCGATTTTATAATTAAAATGAATATCGGCAACGATCGGAATCTTAATACCGGCTTCCTTAATGCGCACGATGGTATCGGCGGCCTCAAGTGTCGGCACCGTTATGCGAACGATATCAGCCCCTGCCGCTTCCATTGCGCAGATCTGCGCAACGGTTGCATCGGCATCCAGTGTGTCTGTATTTGTCATGGTTTGAATGGCGATAGGATTTTGTGCGCCGATTTTAACGTTTCCGATTTTAACTTCGTTTGATTTTCTTCTGATGTCGTTATATTTCATAGTGCAATAATATCCTTAATAGCAATCAACACGGCAAGCGTTAAAATTACGATCAAGCCGATAAAGTTGATCATTCCCTCGATTTCCTTCTTAACAGGCTTACGACGAACCACCTCAATTGCGTAAAGAAGCAGATGACCGCCGTCAAGCGCGGGTAACGGTAGCAGATTCATGATACCGAGATTGATCGAGATCATGGTGGCCAACGCAAGAACGTTCAACGCACCACCGCTCTTGGCGGCATCGGAGATGCTCTGCGTAATGCCGATGGGTCCCGAAACAGCTTCCATTCCGAAACGTCCCGAGAAAAGACCGGCAAAGGTATCATATACCATTTTCACCATTGTAAGCGAACGGTGCCATGCGTGCTTGAAAACCGTAGCAAAGCCGAAGTCGCTCTCGATCTCGGTTGAAAAGTCCATGCTTCCCATTGCAACACCTTTTTCGACCTGATTGGGTACCTTTACTCCTTCGAGAATCATGCTCTCTCCGTTTCTGATAACGGTAAGTTCAATGGGTTGATATCCCTGCATGGAAATTTCGTAAAAGAGGTTGTAGTGGGTGCGGACTCGTACGCCGTTCACCTTGATGATCTCATCGCCTACACAAAGACCGCTTTGTTCACTGGGAGAATTGACGATCGCACTTTCCAAAAGTTCTGTTGTCAGGGCAACCTCCGTCAACGTAGTCTTCTCATATGCCGTTTTAGTGGCATTGATACGATAGACGTCAAGCGTAAAGGTCTGTCCGTTTCTTGCTTCAACATATGCCTTCAACTGCGCCAACGAATGGATGACTTCACCGTCAATTTTATCAAAATAGTCGCCCTTGACAAGCCCTGCCTGTGACTCTTCCGCACCGTAAACAACGTAAAAGTCGGTTACCTTTGTCGTTCCAACGTTTTCCTGTCCGGCGGCAAACACAATGCAAAACATCAAGACCAAGCCCAACAGCAGATTCATAAAAGGGCCGGCAATCGAAATCAAAATACGTTTCCAAACGTTTTGATTGCAGTAGGCGTGTTCGGCATCTTCGCCACTGTATTGGCTTTCCGTATCACGGTCGAACTTTGATTGCGTAGCCTCAAAGTCGTTTTGATCACTGTCAACGTTCAGAAAAAACGTATCGTTTTCCTCATTGGAAGACGTATCCTCGGACGATCCCTGCACCGCTTCCATGCCGCTTTCTCCAAGCATACTGACGTATCCGCCAATCGGGATCCATCGCAAAGAGTATGCGGTGCCCGATTTTTTGGACTTTACCGAGAAGATCTTCGGCCCCATACCAATGGCAAATTCAAGCACCTTGACACCGCAAAGTCTTGCAACAATAAAATGTCCAAGCTCGTGAATAAAGATCAAAAATCCAAAGATCAGGATCGCTATCAAAATCGAAAATATAGTCAACTGTGTGTTTCCTCCGTATGATCGGTCTTTACCGATTCAGTAATTCTCTCGCCACGCATCTCGCCTCGGCGTCATATGCAAAAACATCCTCTACAGAGTTGATGTCGACGGCACCGGACAGACGAGCAACCGTTTCACAGACCACGTCAAAAATGCCGGTAAAGGACAAGCGCTTATGCAGAAAAGCATCAACCGCCACCTCGTTTGCCGCATTCAATACGGCGGGAACCGCACCGCCCTTTGCAATCGATTCCAGAGCAAGTTGCAACAGAACAAAGGTATCGGTATCGGGCTTTGCAAAGGTCATTTTGCCAACTGCGGTCAGATCCAATTGAGGGATCACCGCTTCAGTACGATTGGGGTGCGTCAGTGCGTACTGCACACAGAGTCGCATATCGGGAACCGACATCTGCGCAATCACACTGTTATCTATATATTCGACGGCAGAGTGCATTATGCTTTCGCGGTGAACCAAAACCTCGATCTGTTCGGGCGCGACGTCAAAGAGATGAACCGCCTCGATCACCTCAAACCCCTTGTTCATAAGCGTTGCGCTATCGATCGTAATTTTGGCGCCCATATTCCATGTAGGATGCGCCAATGCGCGCTCTACGGTAATATCGGCAAGTTGATTGCGCTTCATACCGAAAAAAGGGCCTCCGGATGCCGTTAGCAAAATGCGCTTTATCTCTTTTTTAGAGCCCGAACGCAGACATTGAAAAATTGCGCTATGCTCACTGTCAACCGGCAAAATCTCAAGATTTTTCTCTCTTGCAAGCGCCATCACAAAGTCGCCCGCACAGACAAGCGACTCCTTGTTGGCGAGTGCCAATTTTTTTCCGGCACGCAGAGTTGCGAGTGTCGGCTTCAATCCTGCTTCTCCAATGACCGAGTTGACAACCACCTCGTCCGCATCGAACGGCATCGCGATCATCTCGCATATCCCGTCTGTCCCCGAAAGAACACGCGTTTTCGTATCGGCGAGCGCAATACGAAGATCATTAGCGGCATTTTCGTCTGCCATCGCGCAAACCGGAACCTTCAACATTCTTGCCTGTTCCTCAACGCGCTTTACGTTTTTGTGAGCGCAGATCGCGTTTACGCGGATATCATTTTTCAGGGCAACGTCGATCGCTTGTTCGCCAACCGATCCCGTACAACCCAAAACCGTCATGGACGGATAGCCTTTTGTAGCATCCATATCTATCAGATCCTCTCAAAAAAGTTAAAGAACGAGCAAAAACAAGCAAGAACGATGGATACGGCAATGACCGAATCAAAGCGATCCAACATTCCTCCGTGTCCCGGAAATAGCTTGCCGTAGTCCTTGATGCCGTAAGTACGTTTGATCACCGACATACAAAGATCACCGATCTGTGCTACGATTGCCGCAAGGAAACCGCCGATCACAAGCACCAACAGATTGGCATGGAGCGAACCCGAAATGTGGTTGACGATCAAACCAAACACCAACATTGCGATCATACAAAAGACGGTTCCGCCAATACTTCCCTCCACCGTTTTTTTAGGACTGACGTCGGGAATCAACTTATGCTTTCCGCCTTGTCCAAACAACATTCCGCAAAAATACGCAAAGGTGTCGGTCACCCACGCGCCGATAAAGACGGTAAGGTAAACGTATTTTTCACCAATCGCATAATCTCGGAGAAAAAGGATCGACAAAAATCCTGCAATGATATAAAACACGGTAAAAAAGCAGACCGAAACGTCGGAAAGCTTGTATTTTCCATGTGAAAAGGTTAAAACTGCAAAGAAATACAGTGCGACGATCAAGGTCAGAGCAACAAGACACTGACGAACGTATTCCATATTTCCCGCATAACGGAGCAGGAACGGAAGTCCAAGTGCCGCAAGATAGAGCGGTACGTTCAGGGCATAGGCGTTGCGAAGACCGATGCAGGAAACCATTTCATAAACGGCCGCCAGTGCGCAAAGTGCCATGGCAACGGGCAGAGCAACCGTATGCGAAAAGATCAAGATCGGCAAAAATATCGCAATCGCAACAACTGCGGTTATAATTCTTGTTTTCATACAAACAAAGCCTTTCTTCCAAAGAAATCAAACACCGCCGTATCGGCGCTTTCTGGAATAAAACGCGGCAACGGCTTCATCAACGTCCGCGGAAGAGTAATCCGGCCACAGTACGTTTGTAAAATAATATTCGGTATAAGCGGATTGCCAAAGCAAAAAGTTGGAGGTACGCAGATCTCCCCCGGTTCTGACGATCAGATCGGGGTCGGGGCAACCCTGTGTATAGATATGCGCACTGATATCATCTTCCGTAATATCGTTTTTTCCAAGTCGAATCAACTCGTTGCAAGCATGTGTGATCTCTTCTCTGCCACCGTAATTCACGGCAATATTGAGGAGAAACGGCTTGTGTGAGGTTTCTCTGTCGATACGATCCATCTTTTCGCGAAGCGATTGCGGAAAAATATCCAAATTGCCGATAAAACGGAAATGGACATTATCCTCTTCCATTTCTAAAAAACACTCCTCAATATACTCGTCAAAGATCTTCATGATGGTATCGACTTCCTTTTGAGGACGCTTCCAATTTTCGGTGGAAAAGGCATACACCGTCATATATTTCAGACCAATGCTCTCACAGTAGCGACCGATCTTTTTAAAGGTTGCCGCACCGTGTGAGTGCCCAAACTCACGCGGCATACCGCGTCTTTGCGCCCATCTTCCGTTGCCATCCATAATAAAAGCAATGTGTTGCAGGCGGTCATCAACCTTTTCGATTTTTTGTTGACGTTTCTTTTTGAAAAGCATACCGATAACACCTCCGTTAAAAAATGAAGATTTCGGCGGGTTTGTGAAAACCCGCCGAAGAAGAAATACAGGGCAAGATCAAAGCTGAAGAATTTCTTTTTCCTTCTTAGAGGTAATCTCGTCGATCGTCTTGATATAACGGTCGGTCAGATCCTGAACCGATTTTTCACTGGACTTTTGCTCGTCCTCGGTCATTTCTCCATCTTTCTTTTGCTTTTTAATGTCATCGTTTGCGTCACGGCGAATGTTACGAATAACAACACGCGCCTCCTCGCCCATCTTCTGGATCTGCTTGGCAAGGCTCTTACGGTGCTCCTCGGTCAGAGGCGGGAAAACCAAACGAATGACAGAACCGTCGTCTGCAGGCGTAATGCCGATATCAGATGTCAAAATCGCCTTTACCATCGCCTTCAAAGTGGAGCGGTCGTAAGGGGTGATCGTCAGTGTCTTGGGATCGGTAACCGCAACAGACGCCATGTCAACAAGTCTTGTCGGTGCGCCGTAATACTCAAAGGTTACCTTGGATACGATCGCCGCGTTTGCCTGGCTTGCGCGAATGGTGGAAAGATTGTTTTCGTAAGCGGCTACGCTTTTTTGCATTTTTTCTTCGGTCGATTTGGTATTGTACTTCATAATTGATACCCTGCCGTTGGCATTGCAACGGCAACCCTTTCTATGTAAATCTTAATTTTAAACTTTAGGATTGAAAAAGCAAGGCTTTTCAGTTGTGAATCGCAGTTCCAACCGCCTCACCCATTACCACACGGTAAATATTTTCGGGATCCGAAAGACCGAAAGCATATCCGTTGATATCGTTGTCCATGCAGAAGATCGCGGAAGTCATATCCAACGCGCGCAGATCCTCGTCCAGGATCTGACGGTACGTAACCTCGGAATAACGAACTGCATTGGGATCCTTTTTGGGATCGGCACTGTAAATCGCATCGATGTTTTTCGCCATCAGGATGCAGTCGGCATTGATCTCTGCGGCACGCAGAACTGCCGCCGTATCGGTGGAAAAGAAGGGAGTACCAAGACCGCAACCGAAAATAACCACCTTACCCGCCTCCAGCGCCTCAATTGCATCTCTGGAGGTATAATGATCGGCATAAGCCTTCATCTCAACCGCAGTCATAACTACGGCATCCATGCCTGCTCGGAGAAAGACGTCCTGCAGTGCGAGTGAATTGATGGTGGTAGCCAGCATTCCCATATGATCGGCACGGCAACGATCCATGCCCGTTCCCTGTCTGCCTCTCCAAATGTTACCCGCACCAACAATGACACCAACCTGAACACCCGCATCGGTGCAACGCTTGATCTGCTCGGCAACTCTCGCAATAAAGTCAAAGTCAAGAATTCCGCTGTTGTCGGAAGGAGCAAGCGCCTCTCCGGACAGTTTCAACAAAACCCTTTGGTATTTAGGTGTTTTCATAGCACAAAATTCTCCCAACCTATCATTAAATTTTCCATCTAATATTTTACTACAAAAAGTGCTTTTTGTAAACACCTTTTTTGTAAATAATTTGTTTTATATTACAATATTTTTCAAAAACACACACCGCACGGCATCCGAGCCTTTCACAAACAACATCAAACGAAAAAGAGCCTGCACGGATCGCTCCGTAC
>JAZRGI010000205.1:0-3386 GCA_045644105.1 Eubacteriales bacterium
GGAAGGTACGGGCAATGCCCGCATGGTTGATCCTTTCCTGCGACATCTTGCGAAGCTCCTTACCATTGAGGAAAAAGGTGCCCTCCGTCGGTTGATAGACGCCGGTCAGAAGGTTAAAGACGGTTGTCTTACCCGCACCATTCGGGCCGATCAACCCATAGATTTCACCCTTTTTTACCTGCAGATCCACCTGACTGACCGCACGCAAACCGCCAAAGGAGATACCAAGATTTTTTGTTTCCAATACAAATTCACTCATCGGCTTGATCCTCCTTCGGCTTGTCCGCAGTCACCTCATTCACTACAAAATCAGTGGAAAGAAGCGCATCCATTTTAATCTTTGTAGGAACAACGTCCCAACGTCCCGTGTCATCCGCTTCTCCTTTGGACGAGCGGTTCGGTGTCAAGCGCTTGACAAGCTTGCCAAGATTGTACTTTTCACGGAAACCGGCAAGACGAGGCGAGTTATTATAAATAACGATGACAATCAGGATTAACGCATAGACCAGATCCTTCAGAACGGCAAGGTCGCCCGTAAGCACCGTGGAAAGCTCTTTGTTGAGATAGGTGATCAGAGTAGCGGCAATGATCGAACCGTTGATGCTTCCCATTCCGCCGAGAACCACCATAACAAGAATCTCAATCGAGTAGTTGTAGTCGAAAGTGGCACTGGATACGTTGCTTTGCGTATAACTGAACAACACGCCCGCAAAGCCGGCAAATACTGCGGCTACAATAAATCCCGTCAACTTATAGCGTGTCACGTTGATACCCGTAGCACGCGCGGCAATCTCGTTGTCACGAATTGCGGTGATAGCGCGTCCGTGCTTACTGCGGATCAGATTTTGAATTACGGCAACCGTAATCAAAACCATGATAAAACAAATGATAAAGAAGAACTTCTTGTTAAAGCGAGGTGTCGGCAATCCGATCGCACCTCCAAAGGTATTCACGTCGGTGTTTTGGAAGATGGTTCTTACAATCTCGCCAAACGCAAGCGTCGTAATGGCAAGGTAATCTCCCTTCAATCGCAATGCGGGCAGACCGATGATAAAGCCGCAGATTCCCGCGCAAATACCGCCGACAAAAAGCGCAATGAGCAACGTAAGAATTCCGTTTCCAAGCGGTTTGACCAACAAGGATGCAACCTTACCGCCAAGATAGGCGCCCACGCACATAAAACCCGCGTGTCCCAAAGAAAGCTCGCCCAAAAAACCGACTACCAGACTCAGGGAAACCGCCAGAATGATACTGATGGCAATCTCTTCCAATTTAAACGCCATCGATTGCGGCAATCCGCCAACCAGAGCGATCGAGGAGAAAATAACCAACACAAGCGCGATCGCTATATAATTGACGTAGTGCTTCCATTTGATATTCTTGATAAACTTCATCATACCTTCTCCCTTCTCTTCTTACCAAGCAAGCCGGTGGGCTTTACAAGAAGAAGGATGATCAAAATCGAAAATTCGATCGCATCGGTATAGGCAGAAATTGCGGGAACCGACTGCGCAAAGCACTCGATCACGCCCAACAACAAGCCGCCGATCATTGCACCGGGAATCGATCCGATACCGCCGATGACCGCCGCGGTAAACGCCTTGATACCGGGAAGCGATCCAAAGGTGGGGTTAATGGTAGGAGCCTTCAAAAGGAAGAACAGACCTGCCAACGCCGCCAACGCAGAACCGATGGCAAAGGTGATCGTAATGATGGAGTTTACGTTGATACCCATCAACTGCGCCGCACCCTTGTCCTCCGAAACCGCAATCATCGCACGTCCCGTCCTGGTAAACTTCACAAACAGATTCAACGCGATCATGATCACCACCGAGCAGGCAAGCGTAATGATGGTGGAATATCCGATAGAGATCTCGCCAAACTTCAAGGTTCCAAGATCGGCGATCACCACAAATTTAGGTGCCGAACCAAAGCTCATCTGCGCAACGCTCTGCAAGAGATAGCTGATACCGATCGCCGTGATCAGAACAGCAAGCGGAGATGCGCCGCGCAATGGCTTGTAAGCTACCTTTTCAATCACAATACCAACGATCATACAGAACAAAATCGAGGCAAGGATCGAAAGAATGGGATTGAAGGAAAGGAACACCAAAATGGTATATCCGCCCACCATGATAATATCACCGTGCGCAAAATTCAACATCTTTGCAATACCGTAAACCATGGTGTAGCCAAGCGCGATCATCGCATAGATACCGCCAAGACTCAATCCATTCAGGAAAGTAATTAAAAAATCCATATTCGTTCTACTCTTTCGTGTAATAAACAATTGCTGACGCATACACGTCAGCAATTGTTACGTCTGATTTCAAAGTGTCAAAGGATCAACCCTTCGTATTTTCCTTAACGATATACTTGATTGCTTCCTTTTGAACCGTTCCGTCCTTACTCCAGCTGATATAGGAGCGCTCGGAACCTTCACACTTACCGGTAATGCCTCTGTAAACGAAGGTATTGCTATTGAACACCTCGGTCAGAATATCGCAAAGCTCGGTTGCGGAAATGTTTGCTTTAATTTCCTTACCGTTGTTAACGGCAACCTTCATCGCCTCGTAAATTGCGTATACGCAATCGTAAGCAGATGCACCGAACTGATTCACCGGCTCCTTAGTGGAGTCAAACTTTGCATTGTACTTTGCAATGAATTCGGCAGCGGGGCCTTCGGTAGCATTGGAGTTGAAGTGCGACAGATAGGAGATTTCCTGCTTGATGGTGTTGATATCAAATCCGTCAATTGCGTCGATGCCGTCAAAGCCGTCACAACCGTAGTATACGTTGATGGAATTCTCAACGTTGTTTGCCTGCGTCATGAACTGCGAAGCGGGAGTGTAGTAAATGGGCATAAATACAACTTCACAATTCTTCAACGTCTGAATTTGAGAGTCGAAGGTGGAAGCCTCGCCGGTGAATACCGCTTCGGTCAGAGTGAAGGAAGCATCAAGGTTTGCCTTGAAGTTCGCATAGATACCTGCGGAGTATTCGTCGTCCTGCTTGTAGAATACGCCAACAGTCTTGCCCTTGTAGTTCTCATTGAAGAATTTAGCGGCAGCAGTACCCTGGTTGGAGTCTGCAAAGCACATCTGATAGCCGTTGGAGTTTTCGGGAATCTTATCTCCGGTTGCCGAAGGAGTGATAAAGAATACGTTGTCATCTGCCGCCAGACTCTTGAACTCAAGACGCGGCTTGGTGGTAACGGTACCGAGAGAAACCTGCATCCCCTTCTCATACAGAACAGAGTACAGAGTGGGAACGTTGGTAGCATCGTGCTTATCGCCGTGCATAACCAACCCAAACATAATCCCGTTCAAGCCGCCGTTCGCGTTGATCTCGTCAACCGCGAGTTGTGCGGAATTCTTAACCGCGAT
>JAZRGI010000206.1:0-1568 GCA_045644105.1 Eubacteriales bacterium
GATCCGAAAGGTTGCGGGCAAGCCAAGTTGTTCAAAATTGGCACGCACAAGCTTTTGAAAAAAGGAGTCAATGGTCGAGATCTGCGCACTTTCAAGCATCAGAAGTTGTTTTGACAAACGCTTGTCCGAAGGTCGTTCCGCCAGAGCATCGGTCAGTGCCGCCGCAATTCTTCCTTTCAACTCGGCGGCAGCCGCACGCGTAAAGGTTACCACAAGAAGGCGGGAAAGATCCGCCGGATGATTTTCGTCCAGAAGGGAACGAATGATGCGCTCGGTCAGTACACTGGTTTTTCCGGATCCTGCCGCGGCAGACACCAAAAGTGTTTTGCCTGAAATCGTAATTGCCGCTTCTTGAGAAGCGGTCCAAGTTCTTGCCATCACTTATCCCTCCTTCCTTAATCATGATAGGCCTTGTCGCAACAATTGCGGACAGGGCAAAACAGACAGGCTTCTTTGGATGGTGTTTTGTTTGCTTCTCCCGCGAGAATGCGTTCTCCCGCCGAGATGATCGCACGGTTCATTTCCTCACACAACCGTGTAAGATCGTCGGCGGTCGGAGAGAGTAATTTTTGGGTAAAGAGCCGTCCCTCACTGGTGTCTGCCGCCTGTATGATATCGTCCTCTTTTACAAGAAAACCACTGCGCTCAACAGAGATTTTTCCCTTGTCGTTGGCGGTATAGAGATACTGCGCGCCACCGGGGGCATAGCGGGTAGGATCGGACGACAACACAGCAAACAGATAGAGCATCAACTGAATATCCATGCCTGAACAAACGTCCTCAAAAGAAAAGCTATGGTTACCGGACTTATAGTCCACCACGCGCACGTAAAGCTTGTCGTTTGCTTCGTAAAGATCAACGCGGTCGATCTTACCCGACAACATAATGCGGCAACCGTCCTTGAGTTGCAGAACGATGGGCGGGATGCCGCTCTCGCCTCCGATAACCTCTTCAAATCGCGAGGGAACGAAAAGACTGGACCGCAACTCTGCGATAATATCATTGAGCATCACAGTGGCAAGCTTGCGCAGACGTGAAAAGAGATGCAACAGATGTCGATCCATATGCTCGGGTAAAACGGGACAGACATAATTGAGATAATCTTCGATAATCGCATCGGCAATTGCTTCTACGTCCTCATTGGAGGGCAGAGAAAGAGAACCGTCCTCCTGCAACGATCCGCGCAAAAAGCGTTCGAAAATATAGTGCAGAAAAACGCCGTCGTCGGCATAACTCGGACGGGAATCTTTTTGCTCACGAAGCTTGAGCGTATAGGTGCTGTAATAGCGGTAAGGACAGAGCATAAAGGTTTGCAGGCGGGTTTGAGAAAGTCTTAAGGTAACGCCGCTTCCCATACTCGGCGCACAAAGACGGTTAGATTCATCAAAATCGCAGGCACCGAGGTGCGCGCGCACTTTATCGATATCAAAGAAAATCGGCTTTTTGTCAAACAGAAAAGCAACGCGGGAGAAGGCAAGCGAAGGTGTGCGTTGCGATCCGTCGATCTGTTGTGCGACAGTGGACACAAAAAGTCTTTCGCAGGGCTTGGTCATTGCACGGTAAACGTA
>JAZRGI010000207.1:0-13338 GCA_045644105.1 Eubacteriales bacterium
TGTTTACAAGTGGGAAACCGGAGAATCTATTCCAAGTTTTGATAACATTAAATATCTTGCTAAATTATTCAACGTTTCGTTTGATTATCTGATGGATGATTCAATCGTCGATATAAACATGGAGGCTACGAAAAGCACTCCTTGTAATATTGAAAGAGATGTTTTTTCTACAAATATTGAACTGAAGTTTAACCAGATAAATATCGACAACGGCTATGCCGAAGCAAGAAACGCCAAGTTAAGATACGGCGATTATTGCAAGGATAATATTCGTCATGCAGAAAACGAACTGAAAAAATTAAATATAACCGATATGTTCCAGATTCAGCCCGAGGCAGCTACATTTTTCTTTTATGATAAAAACAATCAAACGATAGGATTTTTTTATGCGGGTATGGTTCAATTCGTTTGTCCTGTTGAAAATATTCTCGGCTTTACATACGGTGGGGGAAATCATTCGATTGTGAATTCCAAAGTAACCATTGGTGGATTTGGATTAGGTGCCGGAGGTATAAATTCGGTTGGAGTAGGACAACTTCCAACCTTGAACTCGGTTCCGGATACGAGTGCGTGGTGCAGTCTTTCGTACAAATGCAAAGACGAGATTAAAACGTTTGATATGAATTTTTCGGTAGATAATAGATTTATGGTTCAAGAATGTTGTAAGTCTGTGGAAGATTTGAACTTACTGTGGCAGACATTAATGGAGTGTCTGATGGAAAATATGGAAAAGTTAAAGTTGAAAATACAGTCGTTAATTCAGATCGGAGAAAATATTAAAAACGGAAATATAAAAGTGGAACAAGTTGACTATAGCAGATTTACCGTGGCAAATGAAGAGTTAAAACAAAAATATAATGAATATTTAAATGGAATAGAAGCGGAGGCGGAACAAGACAATAAAGCAAAATTGATTGCGACGTCGTTGATCATTGGATTTGTAGCGATTTTTATAATTGTAATGATCGGAAGTCTCCCCATTTAATCCGTCAGCGCATCGTATATCGCCGCGCCGGTCTGCAACTTACTGTGGCTATATTTACATAGAAGGGAATAGAAAAGGGCTACCACATGGTAGCCCTTGAGTATTATAATAAAAATGCAATTACACAAGCAACAACAACTAAAAACGATGCTACAATTCCAAGACATCCAGCGGGTGTTTTTCCGGGAGTAGTGTAAGTATAAGTTGTTTGCGATTGCTGTTTAGGTTGTGATGTTGAAGATGGACGAGACTGCGTAGATTGCTTTCTTAACATAGCAATAGGGTCGGTTTGATTCAAAATTCTTGTTCTAAAAGAACGGACAAAATCAATATCTTCTTGCGAACAAATATCAACTGTCATTGAATTGCGTGAATGTGCCAACTCGTTTCGTATGTTCCTTACGGATTTCAAGTAGTTGTAATCAGATGTCCAACCGGAAACTTTAAATGCACCTTGGTAGGCTTTTCTATCCATGTCCTCAAGATACAAGGTGACACCGAGCTTGTTATCTATAGATTCGCCGTAGATGTCCCTACATAAATTGTCAAGCGCTTTGAACTCGTCAAAAAACTCATAATTCAAATAGCCCATAAGTGCCTCCTTTCATAAACTGTTGAAGTAAAATACATCTGTGGAATTAGTTTGCATACGGGTCGAATGGCACCCATTCAATCTGGCGAAGATCATCATACTGAACTCGCGTTAGTTTGTTGCTTCGCTTTTTTTGCTGCATCTGCGATGTGGATTGTTTCTTTGTTGGAGACTTTTTCTTTTGCGTTGCTGATTTTTTATGATTGCTATTTGGCTTCATATTACACCCCAATATAACGATTCAGTTTCGATTTTAAAAGTAAAAGCCGCAAAGATTTCCTTGCGGCTTCGGGTGCGGCATAGCCGCTCTGGCGGTGGCGGTGGGATTCGAACCCACGGGCGATTTTACTCGCCACTCGATTTCGAGTCGAGACCGTTATGACCACTTCGATACACCTCCGTATGGGTGGCAACAGATGATATTATACCATATATCTTTGCAAATTGCAAGAACTTTTTTAAAATTTATTTCAAAAAATTCTTCTTCTGTCTTTTTGCCTAAAATCACCAATCTTTTTCGTCAAAATTCGTCTTTTTCCTATCTAAAAAACGGCGATATTCATAAAAAATTCATACATATCGAAAAGCTTTATGCTATAATATATGCGTAAAATCTTGCCATGCGAAATGTTGGCGGATTCGGAGGTTAACCAATATGTCTGAATTAAAGATGCTTGCCATTGATCTTGGCGCGTCGAGCGGTCGCGGTATTGTCGGTGAATTTGATGGAGAACGTTTGACACTTCGTGAAAATCATCGTTTCTCAAATGATCCCGTTATTGTGAACGGCAGAATGTATTGGGATATTCTTCGTATTTTTTATGAGATCAAGCAATCGATCACCAAAACCGTTCTCGACGGCGACAACGTGCGTTCCATCGGTATCGACACATGGGGTGTTGACTATGCTTTGATCGACAAAAACGGTAAAATGCTTGCCAATCCCACGCACTATCGCGATCTCCGCACGCAGGACATCGTTGACGAGGTTGCAAAAAAGCTTCCTTTGGAGGAGCTTTACGCCAGGGCAGGCATTCAATGCATGAATTTTAACACCATTTTTCAACTCGCGGCGGAATTGCGTGACGATCCTTCCATGATCGAGCGTGCCGAACGTATGTTGAATATTCCCGATCTGCTTAATTATTTTCTGACGGGAAATATGGCAAACGAATATACGATTCTTTCCACCGGAGCTTTGTTGGATGCTCAAAAGCGCGATTACGCCTATGATCTGACCGATCGCTTGGGAATTCCGCGTAGACTTTTTGGAAATATCGTTCAACCCGGTTACCGTGTCGGTAAGCTTTTGCCGCAGGTATTGGAGGAAACCGGGAAAACCGATGCCGACGTATTGACGGTTGCTTCTCACGATACGGCAAGCGCAGTGATCGCGGTTCCCACACAGGAAGAGGACTTTATTTACATCAGTAGCGGTACATGGTCTTTAATGGGTACCGAGTTGAAGAATCCTTTGATCAACGACGATTCTCGCCGTCTGAACCTGACCAACGAGGGCGGTGCGATGGGAACAATTCGTTTCCTGAAAAATATTATGGGACTTTGGCTGATTCAGGAGTCCAGACGTCAGTGGCGCCGCGAGGGCAAAGAATATAGCTTTGCACAGATGGAAGCTTGGGCAAGGGAATGCAAGCCCCTTCGCTCTCTGATCAATCCCGACGATGCGTCCTTTGCAACCCCCGGCAATATGCCCGAGCGCGTGCGTGACTACTGTCGCCGTACCGGTCAACCGGTGCCCGAAAGTGTGGGTGAGGTTGTCAGATGTATCTATGAAAGTCTGGCACTCAAGTACCGCATGACGGCAGAGTCGATCCAGTCTTTGATGGGACGTTCCGCAAAGGTCATTCATGTGGTCGGCGGCGGAACAAAAGACCGTTTCCTTTCTCAAATGACGGCGGATGCTTGCGGTATCCCTGTTGCGGCAGGCCCCGAAGAGGCGACCGCAATCGGTAACCTGATGGTGCAGTTGATTGCATCTGGTGAGGTTGCAAGCATCAAAGAGGCACGTCAAATTGTGTCCGCGTCTTTTGACGTAAAACGGTATGAGCCATGCACGGATCGCGCTGCATGGGATGAGGCATACCAACGATTTTGCGCACTCAACTGACAAAAAATTACCTGTCAGGTCGTTTTTCGCAAGGAAAGCGGTAAATGGGGATTATAAACAAAAAACTTTTGGAGGCTTATTATGAAGGACAATCATTATGGAGAGCTTGCGGTTATCGGTATGCGTGGATGTGAGCAGTTCACCAATCAGGTAGACTACTATTTGAAGGACTGGCGCAGACACGGAAGAGATGATAAGAGCTTTTTGATTTCCGCCGACTGTCCCAGATTCGGTTCCGGTGAGGGAAAGGGTATTATCCACGAATCGATGCGCGGTAAGGACGTTTACATTATCTGTGACGTTTTCAACTACGGCGTTACCTACAATATGTACGGTATGACGGTTCCGATGAGTCCCGACGATCACTATGCCGATCTGAAGAGAATCATCGCGGCAATCGAGGGCAAAGCAAGAAGAATCACCGTTATTATGCCCATGCTTTACGAGGGCAGACAACACAAGCGTTCCAGCCGTGAGTCGCTTGACTGCGCACTGATGTTGCAGGAGCTTGTTGCGATGGGTGTATCCAACATTTTGACCTTTGACGCACATGATGCCCGCATCTGTAATGCAATTCCTCTTTCCGGCTTTGATAACGTTCAACCTACTTATCAGATGATCAAGGCGTTGGTTCGTGCAGTGCCGGACGTTGTGATCGACAAGGATCACATGGCTATCATTTCTCCCGACGAGGGAGCAATGTCGCGTTCCATGTACTACAGTTCGGTTCTCGGTTTGGACATTGGTATGTTCTACAAGAGAAGAAACTACTCGATCGTCGTAAATGGCAGAAACCCCATTGAGGCACATGAGTACCTCGGACAGGATCTGCATGGAAAGGATGCCATCGTCGTTGACGATATGATCGCATCCGGTGAATCCATGCTGGACGTATGCAAGCAACTCAAGGATCGTGGAGCAAACCGCGTATTCTGTTGCGCAACCTTCGGCTTGTTTACCGAAACGTTGGACAAGTTTGACCAGTGCTACAAGGAGGGCGTATTTGACCGCGTTCTGACCACCAACCTCGTTTACAGACGCCCCGATCTTATGGAGAAGCCTTGGTTCGTTGAGGTTAATATGTGCAAGTACGTTGCATATCTGATCGATAGCCTGAACGACGACGACTCTATCAGCTCGTTGCTCAATCCCGTTAAGCGTATTCAAAATCTGATGGAGAAGCATCGCAAGGATCTTGCCTCTCAGATCAAGATCAATTTCGAGGAAAATTGATTACGCGCCATTCATGATTCATTCTCTGTGAAGACAGGAACGAAACGAATGTGTAAACGCCTCTGAAATTTCATAAAATACCCTGTGAGCGGTTACCGCAGATACAAAACGGAGTGCGATTGTGTTTGTTGTAACGGCAGAGCAGGGTGTTTTTTTATATTGATAGGAAGAAAATTCCTCTTTTTTTGAGGATTTTGATAAAGAAAGGTTGCATTTTTTTCAAAAGTATGATAAAATAATATAAATATGTGTTAGTGTATCCGAAGGGAGGCGAAGGATTTTATGAGCATGGATCGACGCACGGGATATTTCCTGTCAAGCATAGAAAAGGTGTTTGATTACGGCTTGAATTTTTTGGCGTATTATATCTGTTATTGGGTTACGAAGCTTTTGTATCCCCTTGATTTCAAGGTGGGACATTTGCGCAGTGTTGTCGTCATTATCTTACTTTGTATTCTGACATCCTTCCTGTATCACTATTACAACGTGTATATTCCGATGCGCACGAGGCGTCCCGTCTTTTTTATCGGTCGAATTTTGTTGGTCAATATGGAGGTTATGAGTCTTTCGGTTGCCGTTATCCTTTTGTTGCGCGGCGAAGACGTTTATGCCTCGGTTATGTTTTTGATTCTCAGTGCATTGACAAGCCTTTTGTTTATGGTGTCCAAGAAGATCGTCATGATCTCCTTCTTGCACAGTATCCGTTTGAAAAAGCGCAACGTTAAGCACGTATTGTTGGTGACCGACAGTCAGGAGATGGCGGATGCCTATATGGAGGAGATCTTGAGCAACCCGCATTTCGGTTACTCGGTTATCGGATACGTTGGAAACCTGAACGTTATCGGACTTCCTCATCTTGGCACGACGGGAGATCTTGACCGACTTTTGAAGGAATACCGCCCGGACGAGGTTGTATTGGCATTTGATACGGTGCGAAAAAAGTTGATCACCAAATACATTACCATCTGCAACAACAACTGTGCTAAAATTTTGGTTGTTCCGGCTATTTGCGGTTATTTCCGTTCGCCCCGTCAGGTGACCGAGCTTGGAAACCTGCCTCTGATCGATATTCGAAGCACACCGTTGGATAACTTCAGTAATCAGGTTGCAAAACGACTTCTGGATATTGTTGGCTCACTGTTTTTGATTGTTTTGACATCTCCTTTGATGTTGTTTACCGCCATTGGCGTAAAATTGTCCTCTCCCGGGCCGATTTTGTTCAAACAGATCAGAGTAGGCAAAAATAACCGCGAATTTACCATTTATAAGTTCCGTTCCATGCGTGTCAATGATACGCAACAAACGGGTTGGTCTACCGATAACGATCCCCGAAAAACCAAGTTCGGCGCATTTATCCGTAAGGTAGCGCTGGATGAGTTGCCGCAGTTTTTCAATGTATTGAAGGGGGACATGAGTCTTGTTGGTCCGCGTCCCGAAGTTCCGTTCTACGTGGAAAAGTTTAAAAAAGAGGTTCCGCTTTATATGGTAAAGCACACCGTGCGTCCGGGAATTACGGGACTTGCTCAAATCAAGGGCTTGCGCGGCGATACCTCGATTCAAGCTCGTATTGACGAGGATATCAACTATATCGAAAACTGGACCTTTTTCAATGACATTCGTATTTTGTTAATGACACCTTTCTGCGCGTTTAACCGACATGAAAAATATGCCGCGCAGGATGAAAAGGAAAAGAAAAAGCAAGCGGCAAAGGGCGTACGCCCGATCGCCGAGGAAGACGAGGCGCAGGATGAGGAATAAACCAAAGCTGCTCTACGTTGCCTCAACGCAATCGCATTTAGAGCATTTTCATCAACCATATATCAATGCATTGATGAAAAAATGCGAGGTCCTTACAATGGCAACGGGGGATTGTGTAGATCTCCCCGTTGTTTTTGATAAGCATTTTTTCAGCTTTCGGAATTTGCGGAGCATTTTTCACATTCGTAAGATTTTGCGCAAAGAAAGATTTGACGCCATTATACTGCACACCACGTTAGCGGCATTTTTGGTGCGTGCCGCGTTGGTCGGCTTGCGTCACCGCCCGTATGTGATGAACGTTGTGCACGGCTATTTGTTTGGTGAGAATCCGCAGGGTATGAAGGATCGGATCCTTTTGTTCTGCGAGCGTTTGATGCGTCGCCTAACCGATGACATTGCCGTGATGAACCGTGAGGATGAAAGAATTGCTGATCGCCACCGTCTGTGTCGCGGGAACGTCTATTTCATCAACGGCATGGGTGCCTCGCTTGAGGAAAGTGCGGGGTGGCCGAATGCGTCAATGAGAGCGCAATATGCCGACGAAAACGACTTTGTTTGCCTCTTTATCGGTGAATTGAGCGGACGTAAGAATCAATCGTTTTTGATTCGTGCCGTAAAAAGATTGCGTGAGGAAGGCATTCCGATCCGACTTTTGCTTGCGGGCGAGGGAAGTGAGCGAGAAAACCTCTTAATGCTTGTCAAAGAGCTTGGTCTTGAAAGATCGGTTCGTTTGCTTGGCTCGGTTTCACCGGTTGCGCCCTATCTTTTGATCAGCGATCTTTACGTATCTGCAAGCATATCCGAGGGACTTCCGTTCAATATCATGGAGGCAATGTGGTGCGGACTGCCAATCGTGGCTTCCGACGTCAAGGGACAAAGTGATCTTTTGGAAGAATATCCGCAATCGCTTTATCCGTTGCATGACGAGGATGCTTTTTGTGATGCGGTACGCCGCGCTTATTGCGCTCCCACGCGCGGCGCTTACTCTCAACGTTATCCAACACTTGAGAAATACTACTTGTCCGAGGTCTTTGAATCCAACATGAAGATCCTCTCATCGGGAATACCAAAAAAGGAAAGCAATCAATGATGAAAAATATAATCAACGTCTTGCGAACTTTTTATATGGGACTTTATTATCCCGTTTTTGTGGCTTTGCTCATCTTTTTAGGCCATTCTACGGGATATGATATTGCATTTGGTGCGGTTGCGATTTTGAGCATGATTCTTGCTTGTTTTATCTGTTCGGATCTGCGATTTGCCATTCCCGTTTTTATGTATACGGTTTTTATCGTGACCATCGAGCATTCGCCAAACGTTCCTTATTTCAGTCGCTTTTATCTGAAACCGTGGGTTTTGATTACGGTAGGAAGTCTTGCCGTTTTGATGATTGCCGCCCTTGCTTATTTTGCCGTTCGTAACCGTGCCACCGCTCAAAAACCGCCCAAAGGCGGTGTGTGGATCGGAATGATTGCGTTTTGTCTGGCGATTGCCTGCAATGGATTTTTTGGCACGAATTATCAGATCTACAATCTTTTTTACACGGGTTCCTTTTTCTTTTCCTTGTTGGTTGTATATTTCCTCTTTTCCGCATACGTCAGAGTTGACCGTGAGGCAATGCGCTACTTTATGGTATGCCTTGTGACTTTGGGAATGCTGATCTCGACGCAGCTTTTCTATGCCTATTTTACCACGGTGCAGTTTGATGCGGAAGGAAATATCGTCAAGGAATCGGTGCTTTTGGGATGGGGCATATGGACGGCGATCGGCGGTATGCTTGCCATGCTAATGCCTGCTTGCTTCTATTTTGCGGCAACCGAAAAGAAGGGGTGGATTGGATATGGGCTTGGCTTGGTTGAATTTCTGGCGATCTTTCTTTCTCAAAGCCGAGGTGCTTTGGTGATTGGCGGTGTCGTTCTCTTACTTTGCTTACTCGTTCTGTGTCTGTGGGGAGCATATAAAAAACGCAACCGTTTGTTGACACTTGGTCTGATCTGTCTTGGTGCGATCGGAGTTGCGGTGCTTTGGAAACAGGTGCTTGCCGTTCTACAGAACTTTATCGAGTACGGTTTTGACGATAACGGCAGATATGCGTATTGGGAGATCGGCATCGAAAACTTCAAAAAGAATCCTGTCTTCGGTTCGGGTTTTTACGGAAACTTTGTATATGTGGGTTGGGAAAAGGATCTTTATCCCTATTTCTATCACAATACCTTGATTCAGATGTTGGGCGCTTGCGGTGTGGTTGGCTTTGCCGCTTATATCTATCATCGCTTTACCACCGTTCGGTTGGTTTTGAAAAAGCCGAGCTTTTATAAAACCTTCCTGGGTATCGGAATTTTGGGGCTCTTGCTTTTCAGTCTTTTGGACGTGTTGTTTTTCAATACCTATCCAACCATTATTTACACGTTGATGTTGGTGTTTATGGATCGTTCCGACCTGCTAAAGACCGAATCATATGAAACAAAAGAGGCGTGTCCTATAGTGTGACGCTCTTAACCGAGTATCAGGCAGTCAGTCCGTCTTCGACGATTTCACAGTTGCCGTGCAACGAATTCATTAGACTAACAAAAAAGAGATAACAAATCGGTTCATAGCCGAAATGTTATCTCTTTCTGTCATTATAAGGGGGATTAGCCCGTAACGCGTTTGTCCGGTCAAATGCGATGCTCGCACTTGGTGGTATCATTAAAAGATGGGATAGCCTGCGTTGGTATGTGCTTCGATCAGTTCATTGCAAAGCGCGACGATCTCATCCGTGGACAACTGTGCGCCTGTGTGCGGATCCATCATAGCCGCTTGATACAATGCTTCGCGATTTTTTGTGTGCGCGGCTTCAATGGTTAGGAGCTGTGGGTAGATATTGGTGACGTTCATTGCCGCAAGTTGCAGAGGAAGATCACCAATATAAGTAGGAGTAATACCGTTTGCATCTACCAAGCAGGGTACCTCAACGCACGCCTCTTTCGGAAGGTTGGAGATCAAACCGTTGTTCAGGACGTTTCCGCCAATCTTATAGGGCTTGTTGGAAACGATTGCCTCCATAATACGGGATGCGTATTCTCTGGAACGTCTGTGTTGAACGTTTCCACCCGCCATCAGATCTTCTTTCTGTTTTTGCCATTTGTTGATCTGATTGATACAACGTCTGGGATATTCATCCAACGGAATGTTGAATTTTTCGATCAGATCGTCACGTCCTGCTTTGATGTAGAAGGGATTGTATTCGGCGTTGTGCTCACTGCTTTCGGTGCAGTAGAAGCCAAGCTTATCGATATAGTCAAAACGTACCATGTCGTCGTGCTTTTCGTTGGCGTTCTTTTCCTTTGCGCGGCGGCGGATTTCGGGATAGAGATCGTTTCCATTTTTATCGGTAATTTCAAGCAACCAAGCCATGTGGTTGATGCCGGCAATTTTTGAGATGGTGTTTTCGGGCGCGATCTCCATGTTCAATTCTGACAACAGAGTGGGGACGCAGACCTGAACACTGTGACAAAGTCCAACGGTTTTGACACCGGTGTAACGTTGCATATATCCGCTCAACATTGCCATCGGGTTGGTGTAGTTGAGGAACCACGCGTTGGGACAGACTTCCTCGATGTCTTCCGCAAAGCCTTTCATGACGTAAATGGTACGCATGGCGCGGAAAATACCGCCGATGCCGAGCGTATCGGCAATGGTTTGACGCAGACCGTACTTTTTCGGAATCTCAAAGTCGATGATGGTACAGGGATCGTAAAGACCTACCTGAATTGCATTGACAACAAAATCCGCACCCTTGAGTGCCTCCTTGCGTTGCTCAACACCGAGGTATTTACGCACGGTGGCACGACCTTCATTGATGTTTTGGTTCATCGCGGAAATAAGAAGATAGGACTCCTCCAAGCGGTCGCCGTCAATGTCATACAGTGCAATTTCCATATCGTGGAACAACTCGCAAAGCATGGTGTCGCCAAGTACGTTTTTTGTAAATACGGTACTGCCTGCACCCATAAACGTGATTTTCATAGTATTCTCCTTTGTTTGTTCTGTGATATTAAAAGGGAAGATCGATCCAATTTTCAAACCAATCAACCGTCTGTTCTTTACCGTTCAAAAGCCAACGCGCGGGACAGGTGTTTTCCATCCAATCAAGAGGGATCAGGTCATCGTTCTGTACCGATCCGCGCGTCAAGGCTTCTTTTACCGATTGGCAAACGCCGTCGGCATCCTGTTTTGCATCCCAACTGATAAACAGGGGAGAGCCGCTTGCCGCAAGATATTCTGTCCATTTTTGATTGAGCGACCAGGGTACGTTGGGAGTAAGTCCGACACAATCGGCATCCGCCATGTAAAAGCTACCGTTTTGAATCGAACGAAAGGCAAGTGTGTTGACGCCCATGGTGCGCGTTCTGTGCCAATCCCGTCCGCTGGTATCGTCACCCGTGCGGTTCAGTTCCACAAGACCTGCGCACAGATGACCGATTGCATTGCATCCAATCAATATCGCATCACCTGCCGCCTCACGGATCCTTTGATAGAGCATTAAGAGTATCTCTGCAGTGGTCTTGGAGCGATCGTGGAAGCTCCAATCGGTCTTTCCTTTTGCCAGGAGGGCTGCGCCTTTTACGATGTGGCTCGGCTTTTCGTTGCCCCATTCTCCAAAGAAATCATAGGTGACGTAATCAAATTTGATCAATCCGTAGCCCCACTCTACAATGCGGCATATGGTTTCTTCGATGTATTCCAAAACCTCCGGCTCGGAGGGATCGAGAAATTTGTCGTTTCGCTCAAGTCGCCAATGTGCGGGAAGGGGATAGTCTGCCTTTTGAACCCACGGACGCACCCAGATGCCGGGAATGACGTTCATCGCGCGGATGTCTTTGGCAAGCTTCTTCATATCGGGAAACAACGTTTGATGTCCACAGTGCCAGGGACCGTCGCTAAGGTTGGGTTGCCAACCGTCGTCAATGACCATATAGGGGGGATTGGGAAGCCCTTCGGTGTATTCCGAAAGTCGTTTGGTATCCCTTAAAATTTCCTCTGCCGAGCTTTTTCCGTAGGCATAATACCAATTGTTGAAGCCGTATACCGGTTTGGACGGAAAAATAGGATCAGTGCACATCATATGACAAAAGCTTTTTCCGGCTTGATATGCCGAGCAATCCTTAAAATCTCGGAAGATCACTTCGGCGGCACGCAGTTTGCGTCCCTTTAAAATCACACCCTTTCCTCCGCAACGGAGGTCCAGACAGAGTGTTACACCGCCCTTATCATATTGCCAAAGACAGAACGAGGAGGGGCGTACCTTTACGCCAAATCCTTCGGTGTGACGACCATGATAATCGGTATTTGCGTCGGAACCGTTGGATACCAAAAAATACCAGGGCATCCATCTTTCGGGAACGATCCCACGCCATTCCAACTCGCCGTATGCGCGTTCCCAGGCGTCTCCGAGCACGCGAACCAAATCGGTTCTGCTTTCCGCATCGGTAAAACGCCATCTGAACATCAGGTAGCAAAGCGGTTCATCGTCGGCAAGCACGTCAACGAGAAGCGCATCGGAGTCGATAGTTGTAATAACATATGCCGACGTTGTTTGAAGGGTATTGGATAAGAGAAGTTTCTTTTCTTCTCCGTAAAGCTCATAACTGTCGGGCAACCGAAGTTTCATAAAATCAGAACGCTCCTTTGAAAATGGATTCTTGAGAAAGATTTTGAAAATCGGGTTTTAAATATAAAGTGCCGCCAAAGCGATACGTTTCGCTTGCATGGGAAGCGAGGAGAGAATGGCGTATTCATCGATTGTGTGAATCTTGCCGCCAAAAACACCGAGATTATCGACCGCAGGAATTCCGCTTACCGATACGTTTGCGGCATCCGATCCGCCGAGTGCCATTTCCGGGCGCAGCATTGTCATACCACAGGTTTCCCAGATTTCGTTCAGACGGTCGATCAGGGCGAGATTTTGTTCGTTTGGTTCAAGCGCGGGACGGACACGGGGCAGACAAACACCGATCTGGCAATTGTCAACCGTAGGCGTGGCAGTAAGTTCTGTCAGATAGGCTTGAAAATCATCCAGTTGTTTTTGATTGGCAAAACGAACGTTTGCCTTAAAATCGCAACGACCCGGAACGATATTGTGCTTGCTTCCTCCACTGATCGTGGTGCAGGAGCAGGTCAAGCCGTCGGCATCCTTGAATTTTTCAAGCTCGACGATCAAACGTGCGGCTTGCAGAATGGCATTGGCACCTTCGGTAGCACACAGGGCAGAATGCGCTTCCTGTCCGCGGACGGTGATTTCAAAGCTTGCGATTCCTTTACGGGCATGACAAATAAAGCCTTCTTGTCCTCCCTCCAGATTCAAGAAAGCGACAGAGCCTTGTGCCGTTTTGCAAATATGTCGAATGGTTTCGTCGTTGCTGAATTTTCCGCCGCCTTCCTCGTCGCTTTGCAGGTACATGACGACGGGACGGGTGCGGTAGCCGCATTTTTTCAGTGCCTCCATTGCAAGAAAGCCGGCAACGATACCGCCTTTGCAATCACATACACCGGGGCCGTACATGACGTCCCCCTCAATTTTGACGGTGGGAGAAGGGAAAGCGCCTACCGCGTGAACCGTGTCCATATGTCCTGAAAGTGCAAGCGGAGCTGCATTGACGT